>CACYBT010000302.1 GCA_902772715.1 uncultured Succinivibrio sp. | reverse complement strand
GGATCTTCCTACTTTAATTGAGAACATTCTCGCTAAGAAAAATCCTTGGGAAATCAAAAATGCTGCTTAACGACTTGTGTATGGAAAAAAACTCCTCTCCAAGTCTTTCAATAGAGAAGAGTGTTATGCGCTGACCATACGCAGGTGAACGTCTGCTTGTTACTTTTTTAAATAAAGTAATGCCCTAAAATTTCTTAGGCCTTACTGAATTTATCCTTGCCTTTTTTGCACAAAGGACAGCGCCAGTCATCAGGCAGATCCTCAAAGGCGGTACCGGCAGGAATGCCATTGGTTTCATCACCTAATTCAGGATCATAGACATAACCGCAGATGGAGCAGATATATTTACCTGTGGCTGTCTTGTAGACAATGTCCTCAAGTGGTTTGGTCTCTACTGGATTATTGAGATCTACAATTCTCATCTCCTCAAGATTCTCATAACCTAAAGGAGTATGAGTGGAGAGGTAAATGGTCTTGTGATTTCTTACAAATTCTCTCACATTATTGAGAGTTTCGCGGGCTTTTTCTCTGTTTTCATAAATGATGGATAACTTGTTCTCGTAGAGAGCCTCATCGGTATAGGTGACATCACCATGGAACATATAGAATAAATCACCATCCTTGGCAATGATGATACTGTTACCGTTGGTGTGGCCTATGGCTTCAAGCATATAGACGTTTTCTGCAATCTTCTCTGCGCGCGGAAAATTATAGAAGGGCCCGTCACTGAATGTAGGTCTTATGATATTAGGTCCGTCTAGTTTTAGGGCATCGGCATCCTCTTTTCCAATGTAGATTTTGGCATTGGGAAATGCTCTTAACTCTCCGGTATGATCTTCATGCTTATGGGTGACAACAATCTTGGTGACCTCATCTTTACTGTAGCCTGCGGTTTTGAGTGCACTGACGTAATCCTCAATTCTCTGCCCGATATATATAGGAGCATCATCATCGGCTACCATATCAGGAGCCTCAAGCGGCATGCCGGTATCCACAAGTATAACCTCGCTACCGGTATCGATAAGAAAATTCTGTAAAGAGGAGCGGTATTTGACGTTTTTGTCAAATTTGTCCTGACCCTCTTCACCGCCAAAGGCAAAAGGCTGCGACATAAATCCCTTTTCATAAAGTTTTACTGCTTTAACTTTCATATGTTATTTTCCTTTATGGGTGCAATTTGCAAAGGTGAAAAATCAGCGATAGAACCTTCTTTTTGAGGTTTATGCTAATTTTTGTAGGCTAAATCTGTTATTATTTTTCTCCATCCTTAAACTATGCTGAAATTTGTGTCCGCTTTTGGCTGTGAGACAGTGTTTATTTTCCGACAAGTTTTGTGGGTGTGCATGGGCTTTATCAAGAAGTTTTGTGTTATCTTCAGGGTGGAACACCTGGCATGACAAACAGAGACATCTACAGGATGAACTCAGATCATAAGGATCCTGCTTGTTTTCTCCCAAAAAAAATAATAATGATTTTTTCTGATAATATTAGTTAAGCTACAGGGAGTCAAGTTATTAACATTACATATTGTAAAATTATATTTGGTAGTGTGATTATCATCAAAAATCAAGGATAGAGCAGTAAATCTTACCTAAAAGAAGACATAAGAGGCTTACTTTTAATGCCTATGCGATGTAAAACTTTGTGTCTTGTGCCATAATTATAGAAAAATAAAGGCAATTGTGCCTTTTATCACCAGATGTTTTTTAAGATTAAAGACTAGTCCTAAGAGGAGATTTATGGTTCCATTTAAAAGAGCGCGTTCCCCAGAACAGATCCTTTTACGGAAGGATAAGATCGTCAAATGTGCTCTTCATATTTATGATAGGAAAGGCTATAGCGAAGTGAATTTCTGTGCGCTTTCCAAATTAACCGAGTTATCCCGTCCTGCCATTTATGCATATTTTAAAAATACGGATGACATCTTGCTTTATGGCTTAGGTCAAGATGTTGATGATCTTAATAATTATCTTGATAACAAATTTAGATCATGTCGGAGTCTTGATAATGAAGGTTTTACCAAAATTCTCCATGAAGGGTTTATCTCACATCCGCGGCTCCTGAAAATGATTTCCTTAAACTATGCGGTGATGGAAAATGGTGCAAGTTGCGAGGCTCTTATTGCATATAAAGCCAAGATCATGAAAACCATTGCGCTTATCATAAGGTTTGTCGACAGCTTTTTTGTGCCGCTTAAGAAAGAGCAGCGTACAGATTTTATTTTCATGCTTTTTTCTTACACTGTTTCGGCCTATGTGCTTACTAACCCTTCTAAAAAACAGCTTGAGGCAATTTTAAAGTGCGACAGTAACTTTATGTTCCCATCCTGCGAACATCTGTGTTACGAAGGTTTAAAGTCAGTGGTGTCGACACTTAAAATGCGCATGTAAACATTGCAATATGCGCAGCTATGATGTCCTTAGGCACACCATGATTTGTCACAACATACAGTATTCATTATCAATTTTAAAAGAGGTATAAAAATTACTGTTCACAGTTATTTTTTACCATCATATAAAAATTCTTCAAAGTACCTTTGCCTCTAATACTCAAAGTACATGAGAACCTACAGGATTTTTACACCCCTCTTAAATGGGTGTTGAAAAAATATCTTTATTCTAAAACATATAGTTATTTTTGATTTTTCAAAAAACATGTCAATTTTAGTCCTGTTTTTTCATAGGTATCTTTTTTTCCTCCTAAAATTATTACACAAATTTTTCTTGTATTAACTTTTGAGGAACTATAATGATTAATGATAAGTACGGAATACTAGCTGAGGAACTAAAAAAATTCCTTAGGCTAGAGAGCAATCCTTTTGATGACATCATAAACCCCTTTAATGACAGACTGGTCAAAAAAATGTTTACCAGTTCTTCCTTTAGATATGGAGTTGTGGATTACCTTAATGTGATTTTAGAGCGCAAAGGACAGGACTGCTTTAAGTCCATTACCTTTAAGAATACGGAATTGCCATCTGAAGGTCAGGATAATAAAGCCGCGTTTGTGGATTTTTTGTTTGTAGCGACGGTAGAGACAGAAGCGTGTGAATATATAGATTTAGAAATCCAGTCGTACTATGACAGTTCGCTTCCTAATAGAATACTTTACTATGGAGCAAAACTCTTAACTACCTCAGGTATAAAAAAAGGTGATGAGTACCAAAATATATGCAAAAATATTGTCCTGTGCATTCAAAGAAAGCCTATCCATAAGCAAGATGGATTTATTTTAAGATATCAAGTGGCAAATACCAAGACTCATGAACTCATGACAGACAGACTGGAGTTTGTATTCATATCTGTAAGTTGCTTAAGAGATAAACCATTGGCAGAGTTAAGTCGACAGGAGAGATTTATTAAATGGTTTGCCTTTAAACTTACGAAAAAAGAAAGACAGGTTTTGGTCGACGGTGACAAAACCATGGAGCAGATGTATATGGAAGCAGAAAAGTATTTCAAAAATAGGGATGAACAAATTGCATATATTCTCAAAGAAAAGGCCCTGACAGCTGATGCTGATTACCGCTATTTAAAAAAAATAGGCTCGCGAAGAAGGACGAGCTGAAGGATTTTTAGAAGGTCTAGCCAAAGGCAAGGCTCAAGGTCTGGCTGAAGGTGAGGCTAAAGAAAGATTAAAGATTGCCCGTAATTTAAAACAGATGAATGTTCCTATTGACACCATCGCCAAGGCTTTGAATCTCACCAAAGAAGAGATAGAAAAACTTTAAAACTACACCTACCTCTTTTTTGAAACCAAGATAGACTTACTGATGCATGAATATTGTAACTACAGTAAATAATTCGGTTATTGTGGTTAATGAAAATAGTCAAACATAATATATCAAGAGGTGTCGTAAAACCCCGTCCTTTTAGGGGTAAACTCTCCCTACTCGAAAACAGCCTTAGAATGGGGAGAGTTGATAATTAACCTCTCACTGCTTTAACCTTCTTTAAAATTTCCTGACAGGAGGCAGTAATTCCCTTATAATCTTCAGCCTTAACCTGTTTTGGATCTGGAACGAAACTACCGCCTACAGCAGCCACGTTCTTAAGACTAAGATACTCTTCAAGATTATTTAAGTTAACTCCACCGGTTGGAACAAACTTGAGGCTGGCATATGGACCTGCTAGGGCCTTTAAGGTGGTGGTGCCACCATAGGCGGCGGCTGGGAAGAATTTGACAACTTCAAGTCCAAAATCTAGAGCCTGCTCCAGATCGGCAGGAGTTACGGTACCTGGGCAGATAGCCAGATCATGTTTTAAGCACCAGTCTACCACTTTAGGGTTAAAGCCAGGGGTAATGACAAACTTGCCGCCGTTATCCAGGGTAGCCCAGGCCTGATCGACATTGTGCACGGTACCAGAGCCTACAAGCATCTCAGGGCAGGCTTCAGCCATGGCACGGATAGCCTTGGCGGCTGCCTCGGTTCTGAAAGTAACCTCTGCGATAGGAATGCCACCTTCAACCAGAGCATGGGCTAGGGGAGCAGCCTTGGCGGCGTCCTCTAACACAACAAGTGGCACAATACCCACAGCGGCAATATCATTTAAAACCTTAAACTTCATAGTAGCTCCTAAAAATCAGTACGTTTATGAGATGAGATAAAATTCTGTAATTCCTCTGGTGTTGGCAGACCTTCATTGTCACCGGCAAAGGTACACTGAATGGCACCGATGGCGCAGCCACGCTCTACAGCCTGTTCATAACTTAATCCTTCCATAAGGGCGGAGAGCACACCTACCGCAAAACCGTCACCGGCGCCTACGGTATCCACCACCTTATCAATAATAAAGCCCTTAACCTTAATACTGTCAGTTTTGGAACTGTAAATGGCGCCTTTTGGTCCGCATTTGGTGATAACGTGCGAGGCTCCGTTATCAAGATAGAACTTGTTGATGGCATAAGGATCTTTAGAACCGCAGAGAATTTCTCCTTCACCGACGCCTGGCAGCACCAGATCGGCACGGCTTGCCAAGTCATTGATGGTTTTGACCATATACTCACGGGATTTCCATAACTGAGGACGCAGATTAGGATCAAAAGAAATAAAGAGGTTAGCCTTGCGCCCTAACTCAATCATCTTGTAGACGGCCTTAAGGCTGCTCTCGGAGACTCCTGCGGTAATGCCTGTGATATGCAGGTTGGAGTAGGTCGAGTAGTCAACCTTTAAGACATCATCCTCATTTAAGGTGGAGGCTGCAGATCCTTTGCGAAAGTAGAAAATCTGAGGATCACCTGTGGAAACCTTGCCTTTGAGCATGAAACCGGTGCGCTCGGTATCAGAGTACTGTACCAAGGAGGCGTCAATGCCGTTGTCGGACATGGTTCTTGCAATTAGTTTACCAAAAGGATCGTTACCCAGTTTGGTGAGGTAGGAGGCCTTATGGCCAAGTCTTGCCATACCGGTAGCCACATTAAATTCTGCGCCGGCCACATCAAGAGAATAATCTTTGACACTGTCTAATGGGCCTTCCTGTTTGGCAATGAGAAGACCCATTGGTTCACCTGCGAGCAGTAAACCTATATCCATTTTTCACTCCTAATTTAATTTCTAAGGACGGTCAAACCGTCTTTAGTGATTGTAACCTATTTATGCACGAAAACTTTATGATACTTGCAAGATCCGTGAATTGTATCGAGACAATTTTTAAATCCTGTTCATCATAAGCATACGGCTTTACAAAAATAATGCTCAATATGGTGATTGAGCATTATGGTATGTTTAAAGTGTTACGCCATCTTTCCAGATGAGCAGTTCATGGAAATTGCGCTTTTCAGAGACAGATTCCTGTCCTGAGGCAATTTTCACAATATAGTCCAGTAACTCTTCAGCAAGAGTATCAAAGTCCTTGCCATCGGCAATAGCTCCAGCATTAAAATCAATCCAGTTGCCGCCCTTACGTTTGTAAAGATCGTTATTGGTAGAGATTTTAATAGTTGGAATAACCGTGCTAAATGGGGTACCGCGTCCGGTTGAGAAGAGAATAAGATCACAGCCTGCCGCAGCCAGAGCCGAACAGGAAACGCCATCATTACCAGGAGCATTCAGCAGATTAAGTCCTGTATGTTCAATGGTGTCACCATATTTGATAACTCCCTGCACTTCTGATTTGCCACCCTTTTGCACGCAGCCTAGAGATTTGTCCTCAAGCGTGGTAATACCGCCGGCCTTGTTGCCAGGAGATGGGTTTTCAGACACGGTCTCGCCATGGGATTTGAAGTAGCCCTTAAAGTTATTGATAAGTTCTACGGTCCTGTTAAAGACTTCCTCATTCTTGGCGCGGTTCATGAGCAGCTGCTCGGCACCGAACATTTCTGGGACTTCAGTCATAACCGAGGTTCCGCCGGCACCGACTACGAGATCACTGACTCTGCCGATTAAAGGATTGGCGGTAATGCCGGACATGCCGTCAGAGCCACCGCACTTCAATCCGATACGCAGTTTTGACAGCGGTACGGTTTCACGCTGAGAGCGGTTGGCAAACTCTAAGAGTTTGTCAATAAGGGCATAACCTGCCTCAAGTTCATCCTCAACATCCTGACAGTTGAGGCACACAATGCGCTCATCCTTTAAGTCCAAAAATTCCTTGAAGACATTGAGATTATTGTTCTCACAGCCTAAGCCTAAAACCAGCACGGCCCCGGCATTAGGGTGGCGGGTCAGAGCAGAGAGTACCTTCTGGGTGGTAGTCTGATCTTCACCCATCTGTGAACAGCCGTAAGGATGGGTTAGGGCATAGCAGCCGTCCACGTGGCCAAAGTCCTTTAACTTGTCACGGGCATAGGTTTCAAGTTCCTTGGCAATATGGTTGACGCAGAACACGGTCGGTATAATCCATACTTCATTGCGGATCCCGACTAAACCATTGTTTCTGACATAGCCTTCAAAGGTACGAGACACTTTCTTAGGCTCAGGAATTGCCACCTTGTTATAGGTATATTCTTTGGTTCCGGAAAGATTGGTTTTAACATTTTGGGAGTGGACATGCTGCCCCTTCATGATTTTGCAGGTGGCATGACCGATTGAATAGCCGTATTTAATGATCTCGTCGCCTTCATTGAGATCGATAAGGGCAAATTTATGGCCACGGGTGATGTCATCGACAAGGGTGACATCTCCCTGGGTGGTCTTAATGGTTTCGCCTTTTTTGAGATCTTCTAGCGCAACGGCTACAACATCCTCACCAGGATTTATGACCACACAACGCATTAGTTATTCTCCTGTAAGTCACGCATGGTAGCGACTACACCATCGGAAATTATGGCATGAGTCAGTTTGGCGACAAGTACAGTCAGATCGACATCAGCAGAGAGGTCGCGTCCCCACAGTTTTGTATCTGAAAGAATGGCCTTGACAGTCATCTGGGCAGAAGCCTCAGTGCCCTTATAATATGTCCAGGCGTTGGATAAAGTCTGTACTGCATACTCATCATCCTGGAATTCACCACTCTTGCCTAAGGCTCTTTCAACCTTAACCGGAGAAGTGCCGTTGCAGTTTTTGTAGAGGGCAATATAGGCGGCTACTGCAAAGCACAGTTTCTTTGGCAGAATGCCCTGGGATCTGGCATCAAAGATGGATGGCAGGACACGGGCTGCAATCTTGGAAGTACAGTTCATCAAAATGGAGGCCAGCTGATGATGCAAGGATGGATCCATAAATCTGTCAACCACTGCATCGGCAAATTCCTTTAACATACCCTTGTCGAGTTTGACTGCAGGGATGATTTCATCATAGATTACAGAACGGGCAAATGGACCGGTAACTTTGTCAGTCATCATCTCGTCTACAGTGTCAAGACCGGCGAGGAAGGCAGCAGGAACATTGGAAGTATGGGCGCCGTTTAGGATGCGTACCTTGCGCAGACGATACGGTGTGATATCCTCGGCTACCACCACATTGAGTCCGGCTTTCTCAAATGGCAGTTTCTCCTTGATGGCATCACTGCTTTCAATGGCGAGGAAATTGAACATTTCTCCTGTGGTCATGAGGGCATCCTCATAGCCTAATTCCTTCTGATAGCGTTCGGCATCAGCCTTTGGATAGCCGGAGACCACTCTGTCCACTAAGGTGTTTACAAAGGTGCAGTCCTCAGTGATATAGGCTTTGAACTCATCACCAAGTTTCCAGTCATCAGCAATTTTAAGAATGATGTCACGCAGTTTGCCGCCGTTATTTTCAAGAAGTTCGCATGGCATGATATACATGCCGGCTTTGGCACAGCCTTCTGCTGTGCCTTTAAAGTGCTGAAAACGCTCAAAGAGCAGCTGGGTTAGTTTGCCAGGGAAGGAGGTCACACAGCCATGTGCTGGCAGGTCTTCTTTGGTGTAGACAAGACCGGCTTCTGTGGTGTTGGAGAAGACGAACTCAAGATCAGGGGAGTGCATATCCTGTTTTAACTGTTCAAATTCGTTATCATCGTATGGATTGCGGCAGGCGGCAATGGTATTGACAATCTCGAAAGTCTCCTTCATCTGACCATTCTCAAGACCATGCAGAATTGCGGTAAACAGACCATCCTGCTCTTTTAGGATTGGCACGGTCCGCCCGCGTGGAGTAGGCTGTACTGCAATTACTCTGCCGTTGAAGAGACCTTTCTGATTCATTCTGAAGATCATCCAGTCCAAAAAACAGCGAATGAAGTTACCTTCACCAAATTGAAGAACCTTGACTGGCAGTGTGGATTTGCACTCTGGTTTTAAAGCGAGACTTAATTTACTCATAATAAGAAAGTGTCCTAAAAAATAGATAAAAGAAATAACCGCGTACATGAATTATATACGCGATTAGTTTTTGAAGTTTAGAGCTATGCTGTAAAATCGATTTCTACTTTCAGCATATCTGCACCATGGGCTGCAAAATCGGCAAAAGCCTGTGGGGCATCATCAAATTTATAGGTATTGGTAATAGC
>CACYBT010000301.1 GCA_902772715.1 uncultured Succinivibrio sp. | reverse complement strand
TCTCGGTGGTCGCCGTATCATTAAAAAAAAAAGTGAGGCCATTGCAGGTATGCAACATCCACCGCTTTTAATTGGAGTTACGGTGCTAACTTCTATGGATAGTGCAGAATTACAGTCGATAGGCTTTGAATGTACTCCACAGGAGTTGGTGACAAGACTTGCAATCCTAGCCCATGAGTGCCAGTTGGATGGTGTTGTATGTTCTGCGCAGGAAGCAGGACTCATTAAAAATGCTACAGGATCGGATTTTCTGTGTGTGACTCCTGGGATAAGAATCGCCTTGGATACAAAAGATGATCAGAAAAGAATTATGACTCCTATTGAGGCTATAAGAAATGGTGCTGACTACCTAGTGATTGGCAGACCGATTACCAAAGCCCATGATCCTCTTTTAGTGTTAAACGAGATTAATACCTCTATTGGAGGTTAGAACAGCTCCTCTTCTTTGGTTATGTCTTGAGTTTTGTGTTCTTCTGGTTTTTTTTCTTCTGTTGTGGTGTTGCCGTCTTTTTGTCCGTAAGGCGATGTGTCATGTTCTTTGGTTGCCTGTTCTTCTTTGATGAGATAATGACTTTTATCGGTAATGCCATCTCTTTGCATTACTGCCTTTAAGGCTTTAGGTATTTTCCCCTGACCGGACCAAAAGCAGATCACTCCATCAAGATCTACGTACTGATAGCGGGCTTCTATGTGATATTTGGAGGCTTTGCGCTGTTGCTCCTTTTTAATCGCGAGTAAATCTTCTAGGGTGTAGTTGTTTTCATCCAGTGAGGAGAGTACTCCGGAGAGAAATCTTTCGCGGCTTTCTTTTTCACGAGCCTCGCGTTCTTCCTTTTCCTTAAGAACTGTATACATGTTTTCAAGATTATCTAAAATCATGCGAATTTCTTTGGCCTGAGCCCCCTTGAAAAAGGCTTTCATGTTTCGAGAATTCTTTAAATATTTGTAGTCCATACATACACCTGCCTATTCTTATGCTATTATAAAGAAAAGTAAGGTTAAATGGTATATATATGAAGATTGTGATTGTAAGACATGGTGATGCTGTATACAGTAATGAGGACAGGATCCTTTCTGTTACCGGCAGAAAAGAGGCCGCAATTGTTGGCGAGAAATTAAAGAGAGTTATAAATATAGACTACTGTTATTCTTCGCCTAAAACCCGTGCTCTTGAAACCTCTTCTCTTATCTGTGATGCTCTGGGATTTCATAGTAAGATTGAGTATTTAGGAGAGCTTACTCCATCTGGTAATGCAAGACAGATTATTTCTTTTATTGATGCTACGATTGAAATGGAAAAGACAGTAATGCTCGTCTCGCATCTGCCTTTGGTGGAGATCTTAAGTTATGATTTAAACCGTAATATTATAAGACCGCCTCAGTTTGGTACGGCGTGTGCGCTCATTATGGACTACAATGGTGAAGTTGGTTATTATGAGCGCTTTATTTCTCCATATGCTGATGATTACGTCTTTAAATAGGTACAACTACAGTATTTTGTGTTTCTTCTTAGCAAATTATGTTTTGCAGTTGATGTAACATCTAATTTTTATATTTGTTTTTGTTTGTTTTTTGAGTCTTATCACATAAATATTGTCAATAAAATCCTAAAAATTTGCCTCCATTTGATTTTTTAACAAAAAATCTAAATATATTTGCTGCTTTATCACAAAACAGTAAAAAAAAGGTTTTAAAAATCAAAAAATCTTTTTTTTTCTTTATTTACCCTAATTTTATACTAAGCTAAAAATGCTACAGTAATATTATTATAAAAAAAATGTTATCTAGAGGGCATTATATGAGAGTATTCAAAAAATATATGCCAAAACAAATAGCAAAATATGTTGTGGCATTTTTTAAAGGTAAGTTTGTACTTGAAGGAGAGGGGGTTTTTGTATTTGACTGTGGCAAAGTGGTTAGTTCAGTTACAGTTAATAAAAATGCCTTCAAGATAATAAAGGAAATAAACGAGTGCGTTGGACAATTGTCATATCGCATTGATGTGAAACAATATACTTAGGATAATTCAGTTTATATTGAAAAAAAGAGTGGCTTGCCACTCTTTTTTACATATTAGCCAAGATAATTCTAATATGTCATAGATTTTTCTGCCCCTTCTTCTAATTGCACACTTATTGTGGTGTTGCTATAATCACAGCAGTTCGTTTTCACTTTTAAGGTCCATTATGACTCATCTAAAAAATAACTCTGAGCTTGCTGTTATTCACTCCATGCTCGATGAGCTTCCATCTGTTGATGCCATGCAGAAGTCTCTTACTGAAGAGCTGTTTACCGTACAGGATGTGGTGCGTTACCTAGTATCCTGTTTCTCCTCCTATGATATCTATGTTGGCCACGGCACTGACAACTATTGGGATGAGGCTTTGGAAATTGTGCAGGCGGTTATGCATTTGAAACCTCCATGTGATGATTCCACGTTAAATTCAAGACTGACCTCATCAGAAAGGGATATTATTTTTAAGATCGTCTATCAGCGCATCATCAATCGTATTCCTACTCCTTATCTAACACACCGCGCTTTTTTCTGCGGCAGGGAATTTTATGTTGATGACAGGGTAATTATTCCTCGCTCACCAATTGGTGAACTTATTGAAAATGGTTTTCTTCCCTATGTTGATTCGCAGCCTAAGCGTATCTTGGATATGTGTACGGGATCTGGCTGTATTGCTATAGCCATGGCACTCCATTTTGATGAAAAAGTAGAGGTTGATGCTGTAGATGTTTCTGAGGATGCCCTTGAGGTGTGTCGTATCAATATTGAAGGTTATAATCTTGAGAACTGTGTTTTTCCTATAAAATCAGACCTCTTTCAGGATCTGCAAACTGGTGATAAATACGACCTTATTGTTGCTAATCCCCCTTATGTAGATGCCTATGATTTAGCCACGATGCCGGAAGAATACCGCTGTGAACCTGAACTTGCATTAGGTTCCGGTGAGGATGGACTTGATTGTGCCAAACGTATTCTTTGTGATGCTCCTCAGTACCTCGAAGATGATGGGCTTTTGGTGATGGAGGTTGGCAATTCAGAGGAACATCTTGTTGATCTCTTTGATACGGTTCCATTTCATTTTGTAGATCTAAAACGTGGCGGCTGTGGTGTGTTTATTCTAAGTAAGGAGCAGCTTTTAGCCTATCATGAAGTCTTTTTAAAAGCCTTAAGCGAGACAAAAAATGACTGATGGCAACACTTTTGGAGATTTTTTTAAAGTTACTACATGCGGTGAGAGTCACGGTGAGGCCTTAGCAGCCATCATTGATGGCGTTCCTCCGCTTATTCCCATAAATACTGATTACATTCAAAGTGAGCTAGACAGAAGACGTCCAGGCTCTACAAGATATGGCACGCCACGTAACGAGCCTGATAGAGTAAGAA
Organism: uncultured Succinivibrio sp.; assembly: GCA_902772715.1. Taxonomy (GTDB): domain Bacteria; phylum Pseudomonadota; class Gammaproteobacteria; order Enterobacterales; family Succinivibrionaceae; genus Succinivibrio. The sequence continues at coordinate 3,865 of CACYBT010000301.1, read as the reverse complement.
TTATCTCAGGGGTTTTTGAAGGGAAAACGACTGGCACTTCACTGGGTATGATAATTGAAAATACGGCACAGCGTTCTCAGGATTACTCGGCGATAATGAATTCTTTTCGGCCAGGGCACGCTGATTATACCTATGCTTTAAAATACGGTATTCGCGATTATCGTGGTGGTGGACGTGCTTCGGCTCGTGAAACCTGTATGCGTGTGGCCGCGGGAGCTGTTGCTAAAATCATTTTAAAGGAATGTTTTCACACCACCATTGATGGCTGTGTTATGGCTATCGGTGGAATTGTGGCTGACGCATACAACAGTGAGAATGCAAAGAGTAATGAATTTAACTTTGCCGATTTAGGTAAAATTGATGCTCTTAAGTCATTTTTTCGTGAACTGGCGTCAGAAGGAGATTCCGTAGGTGCTGTGGTTGAGGTTCGTGCTCATAATGTCATACCCGGATTAGGAGATCCTGTTTTTGCACGGCTTGATGCTAAAATTGCTGCGGCAATGATGGGTATTAATGCGGTCAAAGGAGTGGAGATAGGGGATGGCTTTGCCTTGGCGCGCATGAAAGGGTCGGCCTCTCGTGATGAAATTACTCCTCAAGGCTTTGCTTCCAATCATATGGGAGGTGTTTTAGGCGGTATCTCCACAGGTCAGTGCTTAAAGGTACGTCTTGCTTTAAAACCTACCTCGAGTATTCTGGTACCAGGCCGCACGATAACAACTGAAGGTCAGGAGACAGATATTGTTACGCGCGGGCGTCATGATCCATGTGTAGGTATTCGTGCAGTACCGATTGCGGAAGCTATGCTGGCTTTGACTTTGGTGGATGCAGCCTTAAAATATAAAGGGCAGTGCTTTAATGTGCCCGAGGTACCTTTTAAACTTCCTAGTGAAGTCTAAAAATCAAGCGCAGGAGAACAGTAGGCGCTGTTGTTACCATTTCTTCTTGTCACCGAAAATTTCATCGAGATCATTTTTGTCGGCACCATTTTGTTGTTCGTCAGCTTTGGCCTTGGCACTGGCCTGTGAGGCTGATTTTTCGGCAAGGATCCCATTTAAAAGGTTTTTTAATAAATCCTCTTTTTCCTGGATCCAGTTGTCTTTGATACCGGCGGCTTTAATGACCTGTAGCCCCTTTTCAATAAGAGTGCGACAGGTGCCCATCTGTTTTAGACGCTTCATTTCAAAGACTTTCTGAATAAGATTGGAGAGATTTACCTTTAATACCAGTATATACAGACGACGGTCTTCTTTATTGATGAGGGATGGATTCAAAGGTATGCCTGAACGCATTTCGGATTTTAGAATACCACGCAGATGTCTAATGGTACGTAGCTGTGTGATCGCCATGGCATCATTTTCTGGTGCTTTGAAGATATTGGTTTCCTTGTAACTGGTTTTAATTTCGTTGATAAGGCGCTCTTCATTGGCAATGCGTTCTCTGACCTCATCCTTGTGTTTAGGATCAATGGCTTTTTTGCGCAGCGCTCTAATAATGCGATAATGAAGCACCAGTACAAGCGTCTTAGAATACGACACCTGAGACTGGTTTAAGAGCAGCTCTTCACATTCGGCAATAATATTATTAGCCTTACTGGAAATAAGACGTACATCCTGCTCTCTCCTTGAGACATAATCACTGTACATATTTATGATTATGAGTAAGAAGGTAGCAAGTAGGACAAATATTACTGCTATGGTTATAAACATTATCTTTTTCTAATCTTGTATAAATTATGGTAAATGCTTTTAAAAAAGGTAAAACCGTCCTGTTTTTCATTATAGTGTCGAAAACACGACATTTCCACAAATGAAAGCAGTTCATCCCTTATGTTATGAAAAAAACATGCCAGAATTTATCTAAATTTCTTCTAAAAACTAATTCATATACCCGTTTATATTATAACGAACTTGGCTAAATGGCGGTATATTATTTCAATAAAATTTGAACAGTGCCCACAACATCCTAATTTTTATTACAAAAAAACTGAAAAAACGCCTATTATATTAAAAGCAAAGCATAGTTCATTTGCTATTTTAATATTAAAATGTTTGTTACCTTTGTGTAAGGATTACCACTCATGACGACACTTATCAAAAATAAGGATTTTATTGATTCAGTCTGTGAGGCTATTCAGTATATCTCCTATTACCATCCACGTGACTTTTTAAAAGCCATGAAACATGCTTATGACATTGAGCAGAATCCGTCTGCTAAAAATGCCATTGCCCAAATCCTTGTTAATTCCAAAATGTGTGCTATCGGTAAACGTCCATTGTGTCAGGATACCGGTGCTGTTACCTGCTTTGTCAAAATCGGTATGAATGTAAAGTTTGAAGGTGACATGACTGTTCAGGAAATGGTGGATGAGGGTACCCGTCGGGCCTACTGCTTTGAAACCAATCCATTGCGTAAATCAATTTTAACCGATCCTTTAGGCAAGCGTATCAATACCAAAGACAATACTCCAACTGTAGTCCATATCGAAATGGTACATGGTGACAAGGTGGAAGTGGCAATTGCTTCAAAAGGCGGCGGCTCTGAGAACAAGACCCATATGGAGATGTTAAATCCATCTGACAGTGTGGTGGACTATGTCCTCTCTGAACTGCCACATATGGGAGCCGGCTGGTGTCCTCCTGGCATTATCGGTATCGGTGTAGGCGGTACTCCTGAAAAATCAGCAATTCTGGCTAAGGAGGCTTTAAATGACCCTATCGATATCCAGGAACTTATTGCCCGTGGACCAAAGAACGCAGAAGAGGAACTGCGTTTGGAGCTTTATGATAAAATCAACAAACTTGGTATTGGTGCTCAGGGATTAGGCGGTATTACTACGGTACTGGATGTCAAAGTCAAGACTTATCCATGCCATGCCGTATCCAAGGCTACCACCATTATTCCTAACTGTGCCGCTACACGTCACATTGACTTTACTTTAGATGGTACAGGTCCTGCCGTGTTTACTCCACCTTCACTTGATGATTACCCAGATATTGAAATCGGCGGTTCAAGTGCCAATGTGAAGAGAGTAAATCTTGATACTATTACCAAAGAGGAGATTGCCTCCTGGAAGATGGGTGATACTCTGCTCTTAAGCGGAACTATTTTAACCGGACGTGATGCTGCCCATAAACGTGTCTGTGATCTGATTAAAGAAGGCAAGCCTCTGCCTGATGGCGTTGATTTCCACAAGAAGTTTATCTACTATGTAGGTCCTGTTCCTGCTGTGGGGGATGAAGTAGTGGGTCCTGCCGGTCCTACAACCTCTACTCGCATGGACAAGTTTGTGGAGACCATGCTCTCTGAAACGGGATTATATGGCATGATTGGCAAGTCCGAGCGTGGTCCAGAGGCTATAGCCTCTATTAAGAAGCATAAGGCTGCCTATCTCATGGCTACTGGCGGTGCTGCCTATCTTGTGTCCAAGGCTATTAAGGCTCAGAAGGTATTGGCTTTTGAAGATCTGGGAATGGAGGCCATTCGTGAGTATAAGGTGGTCGACATGCCTGTTACTGTGGCAGTGGACTCAGAGGGTAACTCTATTCACCATATAGGTCCTCAGGAATGGTCAAAGAAGATTGCAGAGATTAACTTTAAATACATCTAAAATTCTTTTTTGAGTCTTATTAAAAACACCCTGCGGGGTGTTTTTTTAGGGTGTGCTCAGCATGAGCATTATCTATAGGGTGCAAGTCCCGAAGTCGCCTGCTAATGGGAAGACTTAGCAATCCACAAGGTGGTCACGGTGACGTGGCAGCTAAAAGCAGTGGATAGCAAATCTTAGGTCCTAAGAACAGAAATCATCTACAGGCATGCACAGGTGGATAAGGGTGCTAAATAACTCAAAGTACAATAATTAGAC
>CACYBT010000300.1 GCA_902772715.1 uncultured Succinivibrio sp. | reverse complement strand
GTTCATAGCCTATAACTGTGCAGCATAAAATGGTGGAAATCAGTAAATAGACGTGCCAACGTTTCATCTGTTGCCTGATAAGATGTTCTTGAGTTTTGGGAAGTATTTCGCTAATACAAGATAAAAGAGTATACTTGCTGCTATGGCAATAACGATGCAGACGAAGTAAAGCATAATGTGTGTTGTGTCAGATGCCGTTGCAAACTTTGCTGCGCAGATCTTACGAAGAACGACCACGATAGGGTAGTGGACGGCGAACACGATGAAGGCGGCGTTAGGTAGCAGGCTGTTGGAATAGCTTGACGGCCATCAGCAGGTTCCAGATGATGTAGGGAATCAGCAGCGTCTTGATCCTCCGCTTTATCTTCTGTTGATAGGTTTGCCAGTTCCATTTCTCCACATTTCCAAAGAACAGATAACCGCTGATGAAGAAGAACATCGGCATTGCCGCTTTCACCAAAGTCTGGCTCACCACCAGTTTCAGTACCTGATACGTGTCCCAGCCGCTTCCCAGCAAACTATACCCTTAAGCCACCTCATTATAGCTGTGGGCATAAGTCACCAATATAATCAGCGGCAATCGCAGCTGATTGATGACCTGGAATTGACTGACTGTGCCCATAATGAGAGATGCGATGGTTCTTTTCATGACAAAAATAGTAATTATAATCGTAATAAAATGCGTAATCCTTTGACATTTAGAATAATTTCACACTCTATGGGCCGAGTTTTATCAGGACATCGAGTTTCAGAGGGAGAAGAGACTGTAAAAGGTTCCCAATTTTAGGACATAGTAATTTTTTTACTGAAATAGCAAAGAGTTTAATTATTTTTTTATACTTTTGCATCAGTAATGGCTAATGAACGGATTGGATATATTGATGCAATGCGGGGATTTGTGATGATTCTCGTAGTATATGCTCATATTTGCAATTTCTGCTTTGGCAGTTCAAGCATGGGTTTCGATGAGATTTTCTTTCTTTTCCGCATGCCTTGCTTCTTCTTTATCAGTGGCTGGCTATTCGAGTTTAATGCACAGTCTTCCTTTTGGAAAGTCACTCGCCGAAAGTTCATGGTGTTGATAGTACCTACGTTCATTTTCCTGTTATTGCTGGCACCACCTCCACAGTTCTTTAGTGAATTAGGTGCAGTCAAAGGAGGCTATTGGTTCACTTTTGTCCTCTTCGAGTTTTTTATTCTTTATATGCTAACTTCGCGTATGTTCGGACGATGGAATTTTATGGCAGCACTGGTAATTAGTATTGGCGCTTTCATTTATTCCCGCTACTACCATAGTCTTTCTTCTTCTGGTCTTTTGCCTTTGAATGTATTGCGCACAATGGGTTTCTTTAGTGTGGTATTGTGGCGTCATTACCTATTTTTCTTTATTGGAACGGCTCTGTGTCGACATTTTGAAACCTTTCTCAGATTTTCTAACCATTATCTGACGGTATTTGTTTTTATTATCGGTTTCATTTTTATATCCTCAACACATCATACAACTAATCTGCTGATGGAGTACTTACGCTTCTACGGAGGCGGCTTGTTGGGAGTATTGATGGTCTTCACTCTATTTCGGCAGTTCTATAGTACGCGTTTCCGTGTTTTGGAATATGTTGGTTCGCGTACATTAGATATATATCTGCTTCATTATTTTTTTCTGCCGCGCTTCCTTCTGCCCTATGGCACAGAGCTACGCTCCTATGGAAGTCCGCTTCTTGAATTCTGTGTCGCTATGCCGGTGGCATTGATGGTGCTGGTTGTCACGCTTGTGGCCAGTTATGTCATCCGTCTAAGTCCATTCCTGGAACATTTCCTTTTTGGTGTAAAATATAAAAATAATTGTGTATATGGAAACAATCAAGCAACAAGTAGTTAAAATCGCCTGGATTGACTGGATGAAGGCTATAGGTATTTACCTAATTGTCTTAGGCCATTTCTTTTCTGTTGGAGAGGTATTCGTTTATGTGTTCAATGGTCCCCTGTTTTTCCTGTTGTCGGGCTTCCTCAGTAAGAAGGAAACTGACCAACGATTGTTTTGGCGTAAGGTGTGGTACAACTTTGTCATACCTATGATGCTGATTTGCTTGCTGAATTTCCTGATAAATATTAGTGACACAATGGCCCGTGGTGGTATGGTATCCATTAAATCCGTTGGCTACTTTTGGTTCCAGGCACTTATCGGCTTGCAGAGCAGTTTAGGCACTTGTTGGTTCATATACTCACTGATTATCATCAAGATTATTTACCAGTACACACCCAAAGGAGTTTGGAGCCTGTTGTTGGTAGTGTTGTTTGCAGCTTGTGCCTATGGCTATAATCAGTTAGATCTTAATTTGTTACATCCCATTTTGCGGAAAGCCAATGCCGCTATAGCAGTGTTTGTCACCTATCCCTGTTTCATTGTTGGAAATTATCTTCGTACTTATAAAGATCGACTGAATGAATACCAAAACCGTTGGGGACTTGGAACCATACTGGTTTTTAGTTTGTTTATAGTCTATTTGTGCGGCATCTATAAT
>CACYBT010000299.1 GCA_902772715.1 uncultured Succinivibrio sp. | reverse complement strand
CAGCAAGAACAATTGAGAAAATATTGCTGTAGCAACAAATCAGATATGCAAAACTAAATGCGAATTTTAAAATTTATCTTAAAGCCTTATAATACAAGGGTCGAACCCTTATTTTTATTCGATATGCTGCGGAACACAGGTTTTCGTGAAGATGGTTCAAAAATATATGTCCATCAGGATAAAAGACCCGTAACTGTCGAAAATGAGCATAATGAGAATTCGGGGCTTAAACTTGAAGGAGTTAACAAGCAGGATCTAGAATCACTGCATCATGGAGCAGAGTTATACGATAAAATGATGCCCAAAAAGGACTAGAAAACACCTTAAGCATATATCAAAAGTAACCGACTAAAATTAGACTTTCTTTATCTTAGCGCAGATATCTGTAAGTCCTGCTATCCACATTACAGAATTCTCATAGGCATTTAAAATATCATGACGAGAAATAAAATTTGACATCATGATCCCATCCACATACTCAAGATTAAGACTTTCCATACTGGTGGAGATATCATGAAGCACTTTATACTCGTCATTTTCGCTGAATAACTCATTGAGTCTACTATCAATCCCCATCAGCAGTTTTTGAGTAAGTTGCGTTGTGTAAGGGTAAAGCATATTTAAATCTGCACAGATCCCTATGGCAAAGGAAAAAGAAGTATCAACATTCTGAGCCCTATAATATGACAGTTCCTCAATAAACTTGGCTTTAAGCAGTATCTGACGCACCGGTTCAAAACTCACGAACCTGTAATTGTTTTTATCCTTGTCCTGACGATAAAACTCCTCAAGCATCATCAGTACCACAATGGAGATTAGCTTGCTTAAAACCTCAACATCCATATCATAAATACAGTCCTCAAGTGCATCAAAGTAATATTCGTGCTCCTTGCCCTGTTCAAGATAGTTAAGTACAGGAGCAATAAAGACGTTGAATGAGGAATTCTTCTTCAGCATGCCAAAAAAAAGATCGTAGTTGGGACGAGGTTCGATAAGTTCGGCCAGCACCGCCATAATACTATCGTAGCTACTCTGATTGACTTTATAATGGGCAGGATTAAATTTTGCCTTTAACACACCTTTGTTAAAGAGCGGACAGCAAACATAATCTGCTCCAGATTCAAAAGCAATTGACGCTTTATTAAGATTATCACAGCGATCGCAGATGATTTTGATCCAGGAGGCTTTTTTCTGAATATTGCGAGCCAGAATAAACTGCTCCTCAATATCCTGTGTCATATCAATAATAGCATAATTTATGGAGCGTAGTTCTGTATACCAGTTGGTATAGACAATGGTATAGACATCCGCGGCAATACTCATACTCTCCTTTTTGAGCATACTTACCTGATGCTTGTAGGAGGCTGTGGCTTCCTGACGGTCTTGAAGATGCAGAATAAACTTGGTTGCCGGCAGCTGCTTGGCATAGCGGTTTAACTCAGGAGTTAAAGGAAATTCAGAAAGACAGAAGCCATTGGTCTGCGTAAAGAGTTCACTGTGGCGTCGAGTATAAAAACCGGTAATAATATGTTTGACGTGCTTTTTTTCAAGCATATCTGGGCGAAAACTGCTTGAGCCTGCAGTATAGCGGAAGGTATAGCACAGCAAATCCCCTTTCCTGTCGTATACCGGAGTCCGACATAAAATATTGCAGCGGTCAGTTGAACGCTTATAAGTAGTCTTTTCCTCTTTTTTCTGAGGAACAGTAACAATTTTATTGTCGTTAGTTGAGGTCAGCGAATTGATTGTACTTCCGGTTAAACTGTCCATAGGGCGTAATTAGTCAAGTATACACGAAACATTCAGCACCAAACGGTTTCCACGAGCAAATTCGTGGCGGCTACCTAGCAAGTGTCATAAAAATCATACAGCAGTGTAAAACTTTTAAGTTATCGACAAAATCGCTTTAAATCAGGAATTAAAGCATCCTTGCGACTACGCAGCGGTAAATTGATGCCAAAGGACAAAGCCCCAAGTCAATCATAAGGATGTTTTATAGCTCTCAATCTGTACCTTAGTAAAGTCAGCAGATGCGACATTCATACCACACGCAAGAGTGCGTATTTTGCCACTAACTTATAATTTTTTCTGTGCTTTTGACATCTTCCTCTTGTAAAAGCAAGAGGATTCCTACTGTAGATACTAATTACTTAGCTTGCTTCTGAGGGTTGGAGCTGCTGACCTCTTATGAGGTTCACTCAGCTGCAGTCTCTTTATGAATTCCAGCTGCTCTAGTTTCCTGACTAGACTCACTCTAAAGCCTTGCAAGTCCAGCCCTTGTGAATTTATTGTAGATGATGAGTTTAAGAAATGCAACGGCAATACCTAATTAACTTTGCGCCTTATATCCCTAAAGGACGGAATTTTACGGCGCTTTTGATAAAAATAAATGAATAAATACAGTTATAATATTTTCCGTTTATTTTGTTTATATTTCAACTATCATCCCGTTAAATTGCAATTATGTTTGAATTACGTCAGTATTTTCTGCTTTTTGTCGCTGCCACTATCTTCGGCTCTGGGTTTGTTGCCCAAAAACTTGGAATGAATTATGTATCCCCTTTTACCTTTACCTTTTTAAGAACTTTAATCGGTGCGCTGTTTCTTCTCCCTTTTGTCGTTTTTATAAAAAGGAGCAGAACTTATGCAGTGAATCTCAACAAAATTTCAAAATCCAGTTTAAAACGCTACAGTTTGCATAACAGAAAATTTCTCCAAGGATCTATTTTATGCGGTT
>CACYBT010000298.1 GCA_902772715.1 uncultured Succinivibrio sp. | reverse complement strand
CTCGTGGTACATATGGAACCTGGGCCAATACCAACTTTAACCGCATTTACTCCCGCCTCGGCTAGGGCTAAGGCGCCCTTGGCCGTAGCCACATTACCGCCGATAATAGGCAGATCAGGGTATTCATGACGCAGCCACTTTAAACGATCTAATACTCCCTGGGAATGGCCATGGGAAGAATCGACCAAAAGCACATCGACACCAGCTTCAACCAGAGCATGGGCTCGCTCTTCATTTCCAGCCCCGGCTCCGATGGCGCCACCGACTCTTAAACGGCCCAAAGCATCCTTACAGGCATTTGGCTTATTGGAGGATTTCTGGAAATCCTTAACGGTAATGAGTCCTTTTAATCTGAAGGCAGAATCCACCACCAATACTTTTTCAATACGATGCTGCTGCATAAGAGCCTGTACTCTTTCACGGCTTTCATTCTCGGTAACCGTGACCAGACGCTCCTTAGGAGTCATAATTTCTCTGACCTTAACCTTGGTGTTGGTCAGAAAACGCATATCACGACCGGTGATAATGCCGAGCAGATTCTCTTTTTCATCAACTACCGGGAATCCCTTAAAGCCGCATTTATCCGATAAAATCAGCACTTCGTCAATAGTAGCATCCGGATGAACCGTCACTGGCTTTATGACCATGCCGTTTTCAAAACGCTTAACTCGGGCAATCTCCTGAGCCTGTCTTTCAATAGACATATTCTTGTGAATAAAACCGATCCCGCCCTCCTGAGCCAAGGCAATGGCAAGGCCAGACTCGGTAACCGTGTCCATGGCGGCGGAAATCATGGGAATATTCAAAGAAACAGTAGAAGTGAGTTTGGTACGAAGATCAGCAGTATTTGGCAGGACAGTTGAATGAGCAGGCACTAACAATACATCATCGTATGTGAGAGCCTCTTCCATAATGCGTAGCATATAAATTCTCCCTAAAAAAATTTTAGTGATTATACTAAAAATTGTAAAAGAAATAAACTTACGGAACTCCCTAAAAATCGAGTACAATTTAAATCATCTTGTAAATTTTTTTAAGTAACAATAACAATATGAGCGACAAATTAAAGAACGGCGATTATGAAAGCCTAATCAAAAACCTTAACAATAAGGCAGAAAAAGAACTAAAAGATGCCACCTCTGTAAGTCTTGAAGAGCACTTAAAACATGCGGGCAATTTGGAAGAGGCAGTACTAGATGTAAACAAAGACCACCAACATGATGGGACGCATAAGGAATTACAGAGTAAAACAGGCACCCCCTCCCAGGAGGCAGGTGGCACGCATAAAGCCACAAGACTCGTGTTCCAGTTACTTATTGTACTACCTATTCTCCTGTTTGCGCTTGTTGCCTTTTTTGTTACCGTGACTGACGGCGATGAGGATCTCGTGCTCCTTGCCTTCTTCTTCATGTTTATCGCAATTGCGCTTATCAGCCGCAGGTTAAAACATAAATCGTAAAACTTAGGCATAAGGAGCATTAAAAAGGAGGCAGCGCCCCCTTTTTTAGTTAGAATCTTACGTCCTTAAGATTGCCTAAGGCCATAACCTTAGGTCGCACAGCAGCCTTGTGCAAAAGGTCACTCTGACGATTCCTCAATAACTCCCTAAGCATAAGTGCAGTATCAAGACCTAGATAATCATAGGAAGTCTTAATGAAGATAGATTTAAACATCTCAAAATCTATACTGCCTTCGCCGCTTATATGCTTTAACTGATAGGTATTACTGGTCTTTCCTGCATTAAGATCGCTTTCCATGATGGAGGCGACTTCCTTTAAAGTGGCAATGCCATCAATAAGATGCAGTTTTTTAGCCTCCTCGGCTAAAAACACCTTACCTTCAGCATAATCACGATAGGAAACCTGCTCAAGCATCTTACGCGAATTTTTTACTAAGCCAATAAAAGTCTCATAATAGTTGCCGATCTCAAGCGTATACATTCTTTTTTGCGATTCAGGCATTTTTTTGGCCAGAGGATTCTGACTCAATTCAGATGAAGCAACGCCATCCTCAAATACCCCATATTCATTTAAGAGCTCATGTACCCCAAAGCCTAAGGCAAACACGCCAATGGAGCCGGTGATGGTCTCACGGGTAGCGTACATTCTGTCACAGGCGGTACTAACCCAGTAACCGCCAGAGGCACACAGTGAATTCATCGATACATACACCGGGATCTGGCGTTCTGACTTGAGTTTTAAAATCAGGCGACGAATTTTCTCAGAAGCAGTAACGGAACCTCCCGGAGAATCGATATAGAAAATCACCCCGCAGATCTTATCATCCTTTAAAATCTTATCTATCTGTGCGGCAATATTTTTAGGGGTAAAGGCCGAAGGCAACTCTGATTCATCCACAATCTCACCGACGCCGTAAATCACCGCAAGAGATTTGTCGGCATCATTTGGTGAAAGTGTGTTTTCGCTTGCCAGAAATTTCTCATAATCCAAAAAATTAGGATGCAGTGTGGTCTTTTTGTAGCCATAGGTTTTGGCAAAATCAGACTGCAAATCAAGTGCGCTTTTAAGTTCATCAACTACGCCATACTGTTTTAAAAGTTTGGCCTCACTGCCTGACGCCTTGGAAAGTTCCTGCAAATAATGCTCAGGATTGTCATAGAGTTCCTCAAAATAGGCCACTGCGCGCTCACGCTTTTTTAACAGCTGCTCTTTATAGTACTGCCACATGGAGAGGAAAATATGCTCATACTCAGCCTTAACCCCCTCTGACATGTTGTCTCTTATAAAAGGCTCGACCGCACTTTTGAATTCACCGGCTCTGAAGATCTGCGGCTCCACTCTAAAACGTTCTAAAAGGCTCTTGTAGTAAAGGTTAGACATGGAAAAACCTTTAAAGGAAAAATCCCCAAGCGGGTCGAGAACGATTTCATCGCAACCTGAGGCCACAAGATAGGATGAAGGCGAGTATGACTCAGAAAAAGCGGTAATTTTCACATCCTGACGCTGTTCCTTAAATTTTTCTATCGCAGCACGCAGACGCAAAGCCACTTCCAAAGTAGCCGACATGTTGCTTAATTTAAGATAGACACCCTTGATATTGTCACTTTTAGAAGCGAGATCAAAAGCATTTTCGAGGGAAATAATATCGCTCGAATAGAAATTGTTGACACGCTGATTGAGCATGCGTGCAAACTGCGAATATTCATCATCAGGCACGGCCTCCTCGGTGATAGGTCCGCGCAGCTCAAAATATAAAAGCGCATTTTCCGAAGGATTGACATCAACATCAATTTCGTCTGCAAACTCATTTAGCACCTTGGTTTTCTCTTCTGTGACATTGCCTATAAAGGAGAAAAGACAGCACAAAAGGAACAGAATCAGCACAAAGAATACATTGCATACAAAATTTCTGACAAAGGTAATAATGCCACCGATAAACATCATGACATGACATAATCCTTTTAACTTATTGTCACCACCAAAAGCTGTGCTATCACTGATATAGGTGCCATTGCCAAGACTGGTACTGTTTTTGGGCTGTTGCGGTTCGTTGTTGGTATTCATTTATTTCTCTTAAAATTAGAAAGGAGCAACTGCTTGCTCCTTATGTCATGAAGGGATTGAGACTTATTTCTGTTTGCCAGTTTCAATGATTTTCATCACTGAGGCCACCATGCCGGAAACATCTGAGAGGTTTGACGGTACAATGATAGTATTGTTGGTCTTAGCCAGGTTGGAGAAAGCCCCTATATACTGCTCGGCAACCTTGAGGTTTACGGCTGTATCACCGCCCTGCTGCTGAGAGGCCGCAGCAATGGTAGAAATGGCTTCAGCGGTGGCTCTGGCAATAGCAATGGTTGCCTGAGCCTTACCTTCGGCAATGTTAATCTCTGACTGTTTCTCACCTTCAGATTTGGCAATGGCCGCTTCTCTTGCACCGTTAGCGAGGTTAATCTGTTCCTGTTTCTTACCTTCAGATTCAAAAATCACGGCACGTTTGTCACGCTCTGCGGTGATCTGACGCTGCATAGCCTGTAGAATGACAGCAGGAGGAGTCAGATCCTTAATCTCATAACGTAACACCTTGACGCCCCAGTTTAAGGCAGCCTCGTCGATGGCGGAAACCACCTGATTATTGATAAGATCACGCTCCTCAAAGGTTTCATCGAGAACCATCTTGCCGATTACAGAACGCAATGTGGTCTGAGCCAGCTGCGTAATGGCTACTATGTAATTGGAAGTACCGTAGGAAGCCAGTTTAGGATCTGTAACCTGGAAATACAGAATACCGTCAACAGATAACTGGGTATTATCACGGGTGATACACACCTGACTTGGAGTATCAAGTGGAATTTCCTTTAGGGAATGTTTATAGGCCACCTTATCCACAAAAGGAATGATAAAGTTAAGGCCCGGGTTTAAAACCTTGTGAAATTTTCCTAAACGCTCAATAACCCATGCAGACTGCTGAGGGATAACGTTAATGGATTTTAAGGCAAAGATAATAGCCATCAGAATCAAGAAAATAGCTACAATAAAGCCATCTGTCAACACTTCCATGTACTGCTCCTTAATTAGTGTTAAAGCATAAAATTAAAAATCCTTATGATTTATTTTTCGAGAATAAGTCGAGTCCCATCCACCTTGCTTATCCTATAATGTCCAGGCTCCAACATACCCTCCTTAGGGTAGGCTTTCCACTTGGCACCGCGATAATCTACAGTGGCACTGCCGTCAGCATTGACCGCACTTACCATGACATCCTTGCCAAGGTCGAGATCGTTATCCACGATTTCACTTTCAAACTTGTTTTTCTTTCTTTTGTTTAAAGCCGCAAATATGATTACTCCTACAATGGTAACTATAGCTGCACTTAGAGTCTGCATGGCAATACCCCCGCCTAGCACAGCGACCAGGCACCCGCTTGCCGCACCTACAACACAGGCTAGAATAAAGATACTGCCTATCATCATTTCCACAGCCAAAAGAACGATGGCAATGATTAACCATATAAGATATGCCGACATTGTTCCCTCCCCTTTTGCTTAATGTATAGACACACCCATTTTCCGTTTAGGAATTTTAACACACCGCCCCCTATTACTTAAAAGAAAAAACACTGGATGAAACATCATAGTGCATATTTAGGACAGACTGTCGATAATCTTAAGTTCTTCCTCGGAAAAATCGGTATGCAAAAGCGCCTCAAGATTCTCTAAAATCTGCTCACACTTGGAGGCTCCGATAAGCACCGAGGTTACGGCATTATCTTTAAGACACCAGGCAAGAGCCATCTGTGCCAGGGTCTGTCCGCGCTTTATGGCTAATGCTCTTAAGGCCTTAACCTTAAGCATTTTATCCTCGGTAATACTTGATTCTTTAAGAAAACGACCATCAGTTTTCACCCTGCTGTCAGCAGGAATTCCGTTTAAATAGCGATCTGAGAGTAGCCCCTGCGCTAAAGGCGAAAACGCAATAATACCTTTTCCAAGTCTCAAGGAAGTCTCCTTAAGTCCGTTATGCTCAATGGTTCTGTCAAAAATTGAGTAGCGGTTCTGATTGATGATAAATGGACAGTGCAGTTCGTTAAGAATTGCTACCGCCTCCTCAAGAGTACTGCCATCATAGTTGGAGAGGCCCACATATAGAGTTTTACCCGCTCTCACAAGGTCACTCAGCGCAAGCATGGTTTCATAGAGAGGTGTCTTCTTATCCATGCGGTGATGATAGAAAATATCTACATATTCAAGACCAAGACGTTTAAGACTCTGATCTAAACTTGCCACAAGATACTTGCGGCTGCCAAAATCTCCATAGGGACCCGGCCACATGGTATACCCCGCCTTGGTACTGATTAGAAGTTCATCGCGATAGGCACTCAAGTCCTCCTTTAGAATACGTCCAAAGTTTTTTTCAGCACTGCCAGGCTCGGGGCCATAGTTATTGGCAAGATCAAAATGTGTAATGCCATGATCAAAAGCGGTAAAGCACAGTTTTTTCATATTGGAGAAATCCGCAGTATCCCCAAAATTATGCCAAAGTCCCAAAGAAACCTTGGGAAGTTTTAAACCACTTTGTCCGCAGTAGGCATAAATATCCCGCTCATAACGGCACTCTTCTGCTTTATACATAGATTCTCCCTAACAAATTTGCTTAGTCACTGCTTTGTGCAAAAAAATCAATAATTCTGGCAATCGCCTGATCCATGCAGGGTGGATTGGAAAAACGATGATCGGCCTTTTCAATCTCCGCAAGTTCAATAATATTTTTCAAAGAAAAATCGCGGGCATCCTGTATCGGCACCATGTCATCCAGTACTCCGTGAATCATCAGCATACTCTCCGCATAATCAACATAATCAAAATTTAGAATTTCCTCATCCGTAGTCTTTAGGGACTCCAAAAACTCCTCACTGATTTTCATCTTACGGTCGCGACCGGCCAAAACCTCTTTGCCGCGCGCAAGTTTCTTATGATCATCATCGGAAATGCTTTCATACATAATATTATAGAGTTTTACAGAAGTACTGCGCAGTGCGATTTTCGTAAAGGGATTTCCCTGCTCTGCAATATATTTTAAGGTATTGAAGGCACCAAAACTAACAGAATAGTTGTAGAGGGCCTGCGCTTTTAGCTGTTCCAAGGCATAGTCTATAACCAGTTTTAAATAGATCTGACACTCGCTTAATAATAGTTTTTTGCGAGCATCCTGTCCATGACAGGGAAAATCAAAGGCAATAATACCAAAGCCCTTTAACTTGGTATAAAGACGCTCGGCAAATTTATCAAGAGATTTATTATCCTTAAAACCACCAAAGCCATGTGTGGCAACTACCACCTTGTCTACAGCATGTACATCCTTTTCGTAAAAAAGCCTACAGCGTACACTATATCCTTCTTTGTTGATATCAAACGGTTTATCCATGGTTACACCTTTGTATTTTAGTAATTTTGACACTCCCCACGACTAAAGTCGTGTGATTCCTGCTTCATAGACCACTGCATAGCGAACTACGTCTTACACGATCTCTAGGAGAATTGCTTCTCCAGCCTTTCGGCGCAGG
>CACYBT010000297.1 GCA_902772715.1 uncultured Succinivibrio sp. | reverse complement strand
TAAAAAAGAGGGTATATCCCTCTTTTTTTGTATGTGATTAACCTCTTTATAAAGACTCACTTATGTTACAATGATTATGTTTTATAGGAATTAGCAATGCCGTTTATCCCACATGAAAAGTGAAAGCGTAAAATTCATCACCGATAAAAACGGAAACAGACAATATGCCGTGGTTCCATATCATGTCTATGAGGAACTATTAAGACTTAAAGATCTTTTCAAAAATGTCGCGCCATTAGGTTCACACGAAATTTATACCTTCACCATACGCCATCTTAAGGCCGAAGGATATCCTGACGGCATCAGAAGCAAACCCGGATTTACGGTTATCAAAGATTCTCAGGCAGCCCTGGAGACTGTAGCCTCCACGCCCTTACATATAAAAGAATTGCGTGAAAGTCTGCTTGGCGATGGCTCCTTAACCCTAGATCCTGAAAATAACTGCTTTGTATTTAGTCGTGATGTCCATTTTTTAAGCCCGAGTACTGCCGCTGCTATTGTGGCAGGTAATGTCAGAAATGGACTTGATGTGTGGATAAACCGGGAAGGTTTCACTTTAAAAAGATCTGGCTACGGCGTAAAAAAGAAAAAAATTTAAATTTAAAAGAGGATGTTATGAGCACTACCAATGCCCCTTCAGATGATCACAATCCTTGGCATACCACCAAAGAAAAGCACTCTTTTGACAGAGACTTTAAAAAATCCAGAAGACACACCGACACCAAACGTAAAGATGCCAACTTTACTGTACAGAATAAGGATACTTCTGATTTAAACCCTCACAGCAAACCATCGAATGAGAAAATAAACGGCAGAGGGCGCAAGGATTTTACAAGCCGTCGAGATAAAAACCGTAAAATCACGGCAAATGATTCGGCCCATAATGAAGAAAAGAGAGCCTCTGAAGGCTACATCGCACACAAGGGTTTCTCGCTTTTTCAGCAGCGGCTCGTGCGCTCCATACTTGAAGATGTGCTTGTCAAACATATTGCGCTTGATAAAGCCTATGCCTATTGGTTTTCCAAAGTCAAAATTGATCCCATAGAGCAGGGGTTTTTAATTAAACAAATAAACTATATGTTCTCGCACCTCTCCTTTTTTGCGATAGTCTCCAATCTTAAACGACCAAGTGACTTTGAGCGTCATGTCGGGCGGCTGTTATTCTCCTTTTGCGCATACAAGGATTTTACTTTACCGGAGCTTGAAGGTGAAGAAGGATTTGACCGACGCGGGCTGAAAAAACGCATGGCTCAGGCACTTGAAGACCCTCTTTTAAAAGACGGCTGTCCGACCTGGCTTGAAACACTGTGCAAGTCGGAGTTAAAGGAGAACTGGCCTAAAGAACGAGCAGCCTTAGGTAGTGAATCAAGACGTTTTATTAGGACCAACACGCTTAAAATTACGAAAGAGGAGTTAAGCCACCTTCTCAAAACTGCAGGCATTGTTACGCGCTCAGTCGCTGGAGTCAATACCGCACTTGAGGTTACATCCAATTCAGCACTCTTTAAAACCAAAGCATTTAAGGATGGATATTTTGAACAGCAGGATGGCGGCTCACAGCTAATCGGAGAATTTGTCGGGGCCAAAAGCGGAGAGCGTATTGTTGATGCCTGTGCCGGTTCTGGCGGTAAAACCCTGCAGCTGGCAGCTGCCATGGAAGGCAAGGGAGTGCTCCTGGCGCTTGATACTGAGGAGTGGAAACTTAAAGATCTCAAAAAAAGAGCCAGAAGAGCAGGAGCCTTCAATATTGAAACTAGACTAATTGATTCAAGCAAAACCATAAAACGGCTTTATGAGAGCGCTGACAGAGTACTGATTGATGCCCCCTGCTCCGGAAGCGGAGTGCTGCGACGTACTCCAGACTCCAAATGGCGTGATGGACGCGAACATCTCAATGAGATCCGCGAACTACAGAAAACCCTCCTTGAACGTTATACAAAAATCGCCAAGATTGGCGGAGAGGTCGTGTATTCGACCTGTTCCATTCTGCCGTCAGAAAACCAACAGCAGATTGCCTCGTTTTTAGAAAACCACCATGACGAATTCGTCCTGATTGAGGAAAAGCAGATCCTGCCCTCCTCCGGATTTGACGGTTTCTATATGGCAAAATTAAAACGCTTAGCCTAAAACCTGGCCACCAAACCAAAATCAAGGAGGAAGACTTTTGAGTTGGCAAAAGACATGTCAGGAAGATTACGGCACATCTTATAAATCCGTTGCCATGCCTCTTCCTGCGCCTGCTTTGCGGATATCATTGCCTGCTGGCAAAGTGGACACCTTGCTTTTACTTTGCCTTAATCACTCATTAGTACAAAGAAAGAAGGCAACAGTTATCAACTCTGCAAACATTACGTACCCCAATAATCCGCATGAGGCTTTCCTCAATTATGGAATTTAGGATTTATTAAACGCAAGAGCACTTTGTGGATTTACGAGATCTTGGCGTTTTGCTATAACTTGTCCTCTACAGCAAAGTTTATGCGCTAAAAAAGAAAAAGCCCCGCTTTAGGGGGCTCTTTT
>CACYBT010000296.1 GCA_902772715.1 uncultured Succinivibrio sp. | reverse complement strand
GTTTTGGGAACGGTAACCCTAGGCGGAGTTCTGCTCTTAATCTACACCGTATTTGCTTCCCTAAAACCTGCACTCTATGCACTTTTCTCCATAGTCGAAGGCGTGCTGCTGGGTTTTACGGCACTAATCCTCATCTACGATAACATTAGTATCATCACTTTGGGATTGAGTTTGAGCGTAGTCGGTATTGTCTGTGATTATACAATCTATTACTGTATCCTCTATAAATACCGTAAACCTTTTGAGACTGCGCGCTCGATTATAGATAAACTGCAAAAACCCCTGCTTTTTGCGGCCTTAACCGACATTATTGCCTATTTAATTATTCTGTATTCAGAACTTACCATCCTGCAGCAATTTGCCGTCTTTGCCTCGTTTACGATAAGTGGTGCACTATTCTTCGTCATCTTAATCGAGCCTGTGCTTCTTGATAACAGCAACTTTAAGCATACGATAAAGTTAAGGTTTTATACGCACTTAAACTCCCTTATCTCACTAAATTTGAACTTTATAGTGTCAAGATCTAAACAGTTACTGAATAAAAGTTGGGCCTATACTGTTATTTTTTTATGCGGTGTACTCTCTTTGTATGGACTGCTAAACTATAAAATCAATGATGATCCCTACTCCTTTATGACTATGCCAGAAAATCTTAAGTCCCAGGAAGTGAAAATTACCTCCATGCTAAATCATGATAATTCACTTAATTATCTGTATCTTGAAACTGACAGTCAGGATAATCTTATCTCATCCTTAGGTATTGCCAAGTCTTATCTTGATGCACTTATTAAAGACCACTGCCTTGTGGATTATGATGCCCTTCTTATAAATGATCAGGAGACTATAAAAAAAGACCATGTTCTCATTTTAAAGAACTTAAGCGCACTCAAAGAAAGCCTTTTGCAGGCTAATTTGAGGCTAAAAGACCCTGATCCCTATTCACTAAAAGACCTAAGCCTTGATGAATACCTATTAGCCCCATCCTTTATGAGCAAAAGTCATCTTTACCTTGCAAACAGTGAAAAGGGGCGCTACGGTACAATCATTATGCTCTATAACATCACCAATCAGGATAAAATAATCGACACCTTCAAAGACTTTCATGAAATTAAGTTTGTTGACCGGCATAAAATTCTGTGTACGGTGTTCGCCACCTTAAGAAACCAATGCTCACATATTTTTTTGGGTTTTCTTTTAGCCTTAGCGGTGGTTCTTACCTTACGCTTAGGTCCTAAACTTGCTTTACTCTATGCTCTTATGCTTTCTTTAGCCTGCTGCTCAAGCATTGGACTGTTAACGCTTTTAGGTTACAGCATTAATATCTTTGTGATCTTAGGGCTAATTCTTATAGTGGGGATCGGCATCAATTACATGGTCTTTTATACCTTCAACCATACAAAGTCATGCGCCATTTTGGCACTAATAACTGCACTGTTAACCACACTCATGACTATTGGCATACTGGCTTTTTCAAGTGTCAGCGCCATTAGTGTATTTGCCTTGAGTTTAATCACGGGACTTTTGCTATCATTTATGATGACTATCTATATTCCGGTCCTCGTACCGACACTAATTCCAGTTCCCAAAGGATGATTACATGTTATACCAAATAAGAAATTTTTATCTGCCTTTTGCGCTGTTGTTCTCAATCATCTTTACAGGATGTACCAACACAGCTGATATGGGAAGTTCATATCAAGTCCCATCAGCAAGCCTCAATTCTGTATATTTACATAAAAATCACTACATTCTGCTACCGTCCTGCAACTCTATAAAAAAAGAGCGCACCTATCGGCAGCTGGTCACCTTTATGTTTCAGGGACAAAAACATACGTTGCAGTCGGTTGTGATTTTTAAGCCCCACAGCCTTGATGTTAACTACTTTAGTCTCTCCTCAATACCCCTCTACAGGATCCTCTATGAGGACAATAGCCTCAAAATTACTGATAAAGCCAAGAATATTCCCTTTCCTCAACCTTCCCAAATGGTTTTTGATATAATGCTTGCATATGATGAGCTCTGTAGCATAAATGATGCTCTGCCGCCTTTGTATATACTCAAAAAAGAAGACGATTTTAATTATCTCTATGATGACCATGACCGACTTATATATGAAATTGAATATCGCATGCATAATGCAAAAAGAGAACCTTATACTATAAGGAATCATGTTTTTAATTACACTATCAAACTGCACTATTTGTAGGATTTAAAAAAATAAACCATGATTTACATTAATGCCATTTCATCTATAAGTACCTTAGGTGATTGCAGTGAGGAGATCTGCAAGGCCCTTATTTCCAAAAATACCCCATTTCTTTTGCCAAGAGCTGATCTGCTCCTTAACCACAAAACCTCATACTTTGGAAGTATTACAACCTCTCTTCCAGAACTTAAGACTGAGTTTTTGGAATATAATTCAAGAAACAACCGGGTTTTGCTCCATCTTGTAAAAAAAATTGAAAAGCAGCTTATGCATTTTGTAAATACCTACGGGCCAAAACGCATAGGGATTGTGATGGGAACATCCACTTCCGGAATTTTAGAAACCGAAACCGTCATGCGCAATTATTTAAAAGATGGCATACAAGATCCTAATTTTTCCATAACCGTACAGGAATTAGGCTCTCCTTCTGCTTTTTTAGCCAAATTACTCCACATTGAAGGGCCAGCCTACACTATTTCTACCGCCTGCTCCTCCTCTTCAAGGGCCATCATCAGTGGAGTACGCATGATAAAAGCCAACCTTGCTGACGCAGTTATAGTCGGCGGCGCAGACACACTCTGCCGTTCTACCATACAGGGCTTTGATGCCATGCACATTCTCTCTTATGATTACTGTACGCCGTTTGCTTCAGAGCGTCATGGGATCAACATCGGTGAAGCCGGAGGACTTATGCTTTTGTCCAAGGAGAAAGCCCCGCTTTATGTAAAAAGTTATGGCGAGAGCTCAGATGCCTATCATGTGAGTTCTCCTCATCCCCAGGGCTTAGGGGCTATTGCCGCCATGAGTGCGGCCCTTGCAGAAGGTCATCTCAAAGCCGAGGACATCGGTTATATAAATCTGCACGGCACCGCCACCAAATTCAATGATGCCATGGAGGCACTGGCTGTCAATACCGTATTCAAGGGGCATACACCCTCCTCATCCACCAAACATCTTACCGGTCATACCCTTGGTGCTGCCGGTATCCTTGAGGCCTGTATTCTTGCCTATCTTATGACCAGTAAGGTAAATTTGCCACCTCAGGATTTTACTTTTTCAACCTATGATCCTACGCTTCCTGATTTTGGGCTTATAAGAGATGAAGTCACGCTTAAAAAAGATTTTACGCTCTCCAATTCCTTCGCCTTTGGTGGTAACAACACTGCCATTATTCTAGGCAGATGCTAAAATAACATAATGGAACATACTATGCCAAAATTCTTAAAACCAGAATGCTATTTACCACATAGAAAACCGATGCTGCTCATCGATGAGGTCATCTCTCTCAATGAGAATAGAGCCTTGGTGTTTTCAGATGTAAAAAAAACAGGAGTTCTTGCGCCATTTTTAAATACTGACGGCACTCTTGACGGATTTTTTGCCTTAGAATTATTTTCTCAGGCGGTGGGCGTCTGGTCTGGGTATCAGTCACTTTTAAAACATAAAAGCATTCCCCCGCTTGGCATGATCCTAAGTGCTCGCGATCTTAAAACCCGTGACCTAAAATTCAAAGCCGAAGATAGATTATATATACTGGTAGATCGCATCATCGATGATGAGAAAATAGTGTGTTTTGATGGCAGAATATTCAATTTCAAAATTAACATTGACGCTGATTATAATAAACTTGAATCATGTGCTAAAGGGAGAGTCAATCTTACGACTGTACCTGAGGAAGATATAGACATGATCTTCAGTCGTCATGAGGATGAAGTATGCAGAGTTTAAAAAAAGTACTCATAACCGGGGCGGGAACAGGCATTGGCGCAGCCATTGCCCGCGCTTTGTCAAATGACGGATTTGAGGTTATATTACATTACAGAAGAAGCAAAGAGAGTGTTAATCTTTTGCAAAAAGAGCTTGCAGCAAAGGGCGGTGCGGTCAGAACCCTTAACTTTGATGTTACCGACAGAAAAGAAGTTAAGACTAGGCTTGATGAGGAAATTGCCGCTAATGGATCTTTTTACGGCTGTGTACTCAATGCTGGATTGAATCGTGATGCCGCTTTCCCCATGCTAAGTGATGATGACTGGGATGAAGTTATCAACACCAATCTTAATGGATTTTATAATGTGCTAAAACCACTTATCATGCCCATGATAAGTGCTCATGAGGGCGGAAGAATTGTGGCTATTTCCTCAGTTTCAGGTCTCATCGGCAATCGCGGTCAGGTTAATTACGCCGCTTCAAAGGCTGCTCTAACTGGTGCCATAAAATCCTTAGGACTTGAACTTGGCAAGCGCAATATCACCGTCAATGCAGTAGCACCAGGACTTATAGATACCGCCATGACAGATCTTGAGACTCATGTTAAACAGGAAATTTTAAAAATGATCCCTTTGAAAAGAATGGGAAAACCTGAAGAAGTTGCCAATCTTGTGTCATTTTTGATGTC
>CACYBT010000295.1 GCA_902772715.1 uncultured Succinivibrio sp. | reverse complement strand
TCTTTATGATAGAAGTCTAAGGTGTCCAAAAGATCTTGGGCAATGTCATGATCTTCTTTTGTATTGGTGGCCACTTCCGCTTTCTGACTTAAAAAAGTCTCATCGTGGACTATATTTCTAATCATAATCTATATCTCTATACATTAAATAAAAACTCAAAAAGGTCTCCATCCTGAACAATATAGTCCTTACCCTCAGAGCGTAGTTTTCCTGCCTCTTTGGCTCCGACTTCACCCTTATATTTTATAAAGTCGTTATAGGAGATGGTTTGGGCTCGGATAAAGCCTTTTTCAAAGTCACTGTGGATCTTTCCGGCAGCCTTAGGTGCGGTTGCACCAACTTTTACTGTCCAGGCGCGCACTTCTTTTGGACCTGCAGTAAAGAAAGTCTGAAGCCCCAAAAGTTTATAGCCGGCGCGAATAACACGGTTTAACCCTGGTTCCTTAAGATTGAGGCTTTCCATAAATTCACGTCGGTCATCTTCCTCCATAGAGGCTAGATCGGCTTCTATGGCTGCTGACACCGGTACTACAACGGATTTTTCAGCCTCTGCCAGTTTTTCTACGGCATCAAGATAAGGATTGTTGGTAAAACCATCCTCGGCAACATTGGCAATATACATTACCGGTTTAATGGTGAGAAAACTGAAAGTTTTAAGGGCCTCAAGATCGGCCTTGGTAAACTCAATGGAGCGGAGCATTTTTCCCTGTTCGAGTGCGGGTTTACATTTTTCAAGGGCAATAACTTGAGCAAGGGCTTCCTTATCACCACCGGTGCGGGCTCTTTTCTCAAGGCGGTTTAGGGCCTTTTCACAGATATCGAGATCACTTAATGCCAGTTCAGTATTAATTACTTCAATATCGGCAATCGGATCTACATGGCCACTGACGTGAATTACATTGTCATCATCAAAACAGCGGACGACGTGGGCGATGGCGTCTGTTTCACGAATGTTCATAAGAAACTGATTGCCAAGACCTTCACCCTGAGATGCGCCCTTGACAAGTCCGGCAATATCCACAAATTCCATGGAGGTAGGAACGATTTTCTGCGGTTTGACAATGGCGGCAATGGCATCAAGTCTTGCATCCGGTACGGGAACGATACCAGTATTAGGTTCAATGGTACAGAAAGGAAAATTTTCGGCAGCAATGGAGGCCTTGGTTAGTGCATTAAAAAGTGTTGACTTGCCAACGTTAGGCAGGCCCACAATTCCACATTTAAAACCCATTTTTATCTCCTTTTAAATTTTGAATCCATTTACAAGTGCGGTGGCCTTTTCAAGACCATCTTTAAACATCACACCTATGGCCTTTTGAGCAGTAGCATAGGCTTTTTGAATATTATCCCTGTCTTGCGGCAAAGGATGTCCCAATACCCAGGAAATTACATCCTTTGAGGGCGGTTTGCCAATGCCAAATCTTAGTCTTAGAAAATTCTGCGTACCAAGGCAGGAGGCAATACTTTTAAGACCGTTATGACCTGCAAGTCCACCTCCGTTCTTTAATTTCATAAAACCTGGACTCAAGTCAAGATCATCGTGAATAACCAGAATTTCATCAGGGCGTATTTTATAAAACTGTGAGATGGCGAGGACACTTTTACCTGACAGGTTCATAAAGGTTGTGGGAAAGAGTAGGCGCAGGTCACGCCCCTCAATATAGCCGCGACCAGTAATCCCATAAAACTTGTTTTCCGAAGACAGCGTAATTGCATACGCAGATGCAAGTTCATAAAGAAAGTCCACACCAACATTATGACGGGTGTGTTCGTATTCAACACCAGGATTGCCTAGACCTACAAGCAGTTTTACATTGACGTTATTCAACTTTTACAACTCCACTACACTCTTCACTGGACAGAGCCATTCTCAGGTTATGTACTGTAGAGTGATATTTTTGTATTATAAAGTTAGGAACTATTTCATCTAGAGGTATGAGTACAAAAGCCCGTTCGTGCATGCGAGGGTGGGGTAGTGTTAGCTCTAGCCGCTCCATGATAAGATCGTCATAGGCAAGAATATCGATATCAAGAGTCCTAGGACCGTTCTTGATTAATCGTTCCCGGTGATGTGCAGTTTCAAGTCCTTTTGCTATGGACAATATCGTCAAAGGGGCCTTATCCGTAATAATACTGACGCAGAGATTAAAAAAATCAGGCTGCGAGGCATAGCCTACAGGTTTGGTTTTATAGAGCGATGAAATTTTACAAAATGAGGCTAAAGTTTGTTGTGACAACTCCTTTACTGCAACCTTAAGTGTATTCTCAGCCTCACCAAGATTGGCGCCTAACGAAAACAGTACCTGCGCCATTTAGACCTCAAGATGCATAGCGATTCGCCAGGCGCGAGCTCTTTCTAACTGTTTGCGGCGCTTATCTGAAAGATTGCTTTCATCTTCAAAACCTTCCTCCGCGTATGATTTGCGATCTTTTCTCCTGCCCTTGCCACTTAGACGTTCCTTGTCCCTACGTTCGCGTTCTTTGCGTTTCTCTGCAGCGCGCTTTGATTCTTGATAGTAGGGTTTGAAAAAGTTAACGGCATCATCTAGGAGTGGTTCAAATTTGCTTCTTAAACAAAGAAAGTCATAGGCGGCTCGAAAAACCGGTTTCGAGGTTAATTCTTTAGGGTCGTAGTCCTCATAATCTGAGAGCATAAGTTCCATGAGCCACAGATTTCTGATACTGTCCTCAACTGCAAAAGGAATGTGAGTCACTCGATTCTGTGTACCTAATACGGACTCTAACACGATATTAGTAATTTCGTTCTGATTAGGTAACCTGGCATAACTCTGGGCATTGTTCATTTTCTCATAGTAGTTTTTTTCAAATACCTGCCATAAAAGTACGGCATAGAGAAAATGTGGCATATTCGGTCTGCCGTCAAGAAAACGCTCATCAGAACTCTTGAGGGCATATTCAACAAAATTATCGTATTCCTGGGGATCCACAAATTTTGAAACAGCCGGGAAGAGCATGGAGAAGAGCTTATTGTCCTTGAGAATTCTATAGGATTTTAAGCCATGACCGGTCAAAAAAAGCTTATTGACCTCTTCAAACATTCTGGCAGACGATATTTCGGCTAAACGTGATGCCATGCTGGCAATTGGATCATAGCTGCGTCTGGTTATGGTAAAATCAAGCTTGGCACTAAAACGCAGTGCTCTGATGATACGTACCGGATCTTCACTATAGCGCAGCTCAGGAGCACCTATCATATCAATGAGATGTTCCTTAAGATCGTAAAAACCGCCATGATAATCGTAGATTTCCTGTTTAACAGGATCAAGGTAGAGGGCATTTATCGTAAAGTCACGGCGTTCTGAGTCACCAACTATATCCTTACCATACACATTGTCACGGAGGATCAGTCCTGAACTTGCAGACATTCTGGTTTTTTGTTCTTTTGGATTGAGATTATCCTCGTTGCTTCTAAAGGTAGTAACTTCCACAATTTCACGACCGTAGACGACATGTACAATCTTAAAGCGTCTTCCGATTACACGGGAATTGACGAAGAGTCTTCTTACTTCATCAGGAGTGGCATCTGTGGAGACATCAAAATCTTTAGGTTTTTTCCCTAGCAGCAGATCTCGAATACAGCCACCCACGAGGTAAGCCTTAAAATGTGCTTTTTGTAGTTTTTGTACCGTATTTAGAGCATTTTTGGAGATTGCTCCGTAATCTAGGTTTAATCTTTGGGTACCAATAGTAAAGAGCGTAGGTCCATTAGCAATAACTTTCTCTTTATGTTTTAAAAGAGTTTCAGTATCTAGGACTTCAAGTGGAGTAGTAATTTTCTTTTCCTCTAAATGTTGTACTGTTTGTATGTATTGATATTATCCTCCTGCCAAAGCAAGAGGAACCCTACTACAGTGGCTGATTTTTTAGCAATTCTAAGTTTTTTTAGGGTTCTCACCTAAAAGGTTCACTTTGGCGGAGTATCCTCATTTAACTCAACAAAAGCGCGCCCTGCATGGAAGTTTTTTATCAGTATGTCTTCATTTAGGATCGCTCCTAGAGTTACTGCGCAGACAGTTCTGATTTGAAACCACCTCTGAATCCAAACTTGTACCAAAGCAGTCTTACCAATTCTCCTCACCCATCTTCACAGATGCAACGATAAAGGCCTAATTTAGTCTTCACCCTGGTTTTTAAAGTATCAGTACTGCCGGTGTCTGTTTAGCCATGTTATTTAGGTTTAAATCTTCAATAATCACATCGTGGTGATATTTAAATAGGCTGTTTTTGGGAGCCTTTTGTTGTATGTTTTAATCTTTTGTCGCCATTGGCAGGCTAAAAAAGCATATGGACACTGTATAAATCCTATACCATCTGCTACAGCACTTGTGTGTGCCACTGTTTAAAAAAAAGATCCTGCTTTTTTTTGCTGGCAGGGATTTTATATTCACTGCAGTCTTATGCCTTAGAACCCTAAAATACCTTTCTTTAGCATCGTCTTCATCTTTTAGTATGGATAACATCATGGTATAGTCACTTTTGCGTGTCCTAAGAATTGCCGCGAAGACAACTCTGTCATGCCTTTACCCTTGAGCAAAACTAAGATGCTTACTTTATGCTGTTTATCACTTAAGCCATTCTACTTTTAATCTGCAGGTTCATCTAGTCTTTGCTGCTAAATATGGCTGAAAAAAATCTCAATGTTCAAATTTTAACTTAGTAAAAATAAGTTTTGAAACTGTTAGCAAGGCTCTGTGGAGAAATACTCTTTGGAGGCCAACTTATTTTGTTTCTTTTCGTGGAGGAGCAGTATTTCTATTATCCTAGAATACATAGAAGATTAGCCTGGCGCCTTATCTCTCCGCCTATAGAACTTTGTTTTACTGTGCCTTTTGCTAAAATTTGTTGACAGCAGTTAGTTTTTATAAGGTAATTTAGCCTATAAAACGCGTGTTATTATAGCACTTAGCGCCTAAGTGCTCAACGCTCAAAATCAAGAACAGTGGCATTTTGTCACTTACAGTTTGAGCAAATACGTTTATGCTAAGAGATTGCATCTTACCCAATAAAACAGAATCTTAAGACGGTCCCATATTCTGTGTTAATTCCATGTCATGATGTGAGAATTCTTCAGGTTCATCCGTCACTACCTTAAAAGTAACATTTAAAAAAAAGACCACGAAGATGCTTTGCGAATATAAAACAGCTACTGTAGGTTTGGGTAGACTTCATTGGCAACTGCTTCTTGGGCTCTTTCATTATGCTTGCGTTTTTTCTCTAATTTATCACAGGCTTTGATAGAGCCAAGTTCACAGGCTTTTACAAGAATTGTAGCAGCAATGTTGCGACTTTTTGATATGCCTTTACCGCTATTATAGTATTTGGCAAGGTTGTAGCACCCGTTGGCATCACTGCCGTCACAGGCACGTCGATAAAGCTCATAGGCTTTCTTTTCATCTTTGTTTAGTCCGTTACTTCCTGCGCTGTATAGATCTCCTAAAAAGGAACATGCACGTACACTGCCATAATTACAGCCTTTTGTCAGGCAATCATTGGCTTTTAGTTTTTGGCTTTCATCGTTTGAATTAAAATAGAACAGACCTAGTTTGTGACAGGAAACAGCATCATCGTTATGGCATGATAGAGTATAAAGATGTTCAATTTTGTCCTTATCGTAGGCAACACCGATTTCATTTTCATAGAAGGCAGCGACATAGCGACAGGCGGCAAATTCACCATTGTCACAGGCATAATTAAGCAGATTAAATGCTTTAAATTCATCGTTATCAACCTTATTGGCTGCAAAATAACGAAACCCTAGATTACTACAGGCGTAAATATCACCATCTTTACAGGTCTGTTTGAGTAGTGTAATACCTTGTTTTATATTTGCCTTAGTTCCCAAACCCATGATTTTCATTTCACCACAGAAGGCGCAGGCGCGAGGATCTTTTTGCTTGTAGCAGTAGGTATTGAAAACAGCATAAAGATTTTCATAGTTGGTTTCTTTTTTGTAGTAGTTAAAGATATTGACGGCACGCTGTACCTCATCGGGAACACGGTATGATTTGATACTTGAATTGCTGCCTCTTGCAAAAACGAGCGCTTCACAGGCTTCCTTGATTTTGCCTAGCTTACAGGCTTTGCCATAATAGATGCTAGCAGCATTAAAATCCAAGTTGTCGTTTGGATCATAGGCATAGTATCGCCCAAGCTTATTGCAGATTAAAAAATCACCTTGATCGCATTTTTCCTTGAACATTTTTGAATCTATTGACGCGTATGCTCCGTACCCTGGAAGCAAGAAGGCTAAGAGCAAAACCAAAAGTTTAGGTAGTGATTTATTCATAATGATTGTCAGTTACAGGTAATCTGCGTTTTTTCTATGATTTATAAGAGTCTAATACTTTAGACTGTTGTAAAACCCAGGCCGGAAAAATGTTATCACTAAAGAGTCAGTCAAAAGGCACAGGCTGATTGTGCAATTGTGCCACAAAAAGAGAGCCCCTCAGGCTATCATACATGCTTCATCCTGGCATTTTATGCAAAGACTTCTGCAAGTGCTCCTCAATCTCTCCTCAGGTTTGGGAATTTAAAGCCTAGTATTGTTCAGACTGTTTATGCTGCCTAAGATAGAGAAACGATATGTGTTATCTACACAAGTCTCATTACATAATATCATGCAGGCGCAGTGGTAAAAAAAGAAATTATCACAGGTTTTGATAAGACAGTCAAAAAAAATTAGGCAGGATCCTCCTTACTGTGGAGTGGTTGCAGTACTCATATTCCCATTTAAAGTGCAGTTTTCATCAACATATTTGATCTTGTCAAGGCGTGCCGGGAGCACCACAAGATTTGGCAGTACACAATGGTCGGCAACGATATTTCCGGCTTTATTGAATTTGACAAAGGCAATGCCATCAGGACGCTGGAGTTCAAGCGAGTTTACTCCGCGTTCCTTGAGAAACCTTCCGTAAACGCGCATGGCTCCTGAAGAACCAAAGAGACCAGTGGATTTGTTGTCATCAAAACCGACCCAAGTTGATACAACCTGATCGGAGTCAATCCCAACCGTCCAGGTGTCTCGGCTGTCATTGGTAGTACCGGTCTTAGTGGCGATAGTGACGTTCGGGAACATATTGCCGATACGTCGACCGGTTCCTTCTTTGGTGGCTCTGGTCATTACGTAGAGTGTCAGATAGGAATCACGCGGATCGATACTCGGCTCCTGACGATTATCAGTGCGGTCATAGACGATTTTGCCATCCTTGATGACAGTGCGCAGCGTGGTCAGATCCTTGTAGGTGCCTTCTGTGGCAAGACTGGTATAGATCTGGGCAACTTCAAACGGAGTTAGTTCAATGGTGCCAAGAAGCATGGACGGATAAATCTGACGGGCAACCTTATCCTTGTCAAGACCAATATTAAGAAGTGTTTCTCGGACATGATTGAGCCCAATGCGCATACCAATACGTACAGTTGGTACGTTCATGGAGCGGGCCATGGCCAGATAGGTTGGAATAGGACCTATAAATTTCTTGTTATCATTGTGCGGCTGCCAGGCCTTGCCATCTGACAGTCTTATGGTAATAGGAGAATCGTTAATAAGTGTGCCCAGATGGATCCCATAGTGAAAACCGGTGAGATAGACAAATGGTTTGATAATGGAACCAACTTGTCTGCGACCTTCCATCACACGGTTGAATCCTTCATACTGTGGTGTTCTGCTTCCAACCACCGCAGATACTTCAGCGTTGCGCCAGGAGCTAACCACCATGGCGGCCTCAAGACCATGCTTGCCGCTTTCTTTTTCAATGCTGTTAAGTTCATTTTCTACGGCGTGTTCGGCACTTATCTGAGCCTGAGGATCTAGACTTGTGAAAATCTTGATGCCGTTACCGGATAGAAAATCAGGACCAAAACGAGTGGCGATTTCACGTTTTAAAACTCCCATAAAGGCCGGAGTTTTAGAATAGTTCATCGACCCGCGCTTGATGATCCCAAGTGGTCTTGCCGTATATTGAGTGTATTCTGTTTTAGTGATGATGCCACGCTGCATCAGTACATTTAAAACCACATTGCGGCGGGCGAGCGCTTTTTCTCCATGTCGCCAGGGATCATAGAAGGATGGTCCCTTGATGATTCCAACTAACAGTGCCATTTGGTCAAGCGTTAGTTCTGAGATGGGTACTCCAAAGTAGAAGTAGGAAGCCAAACCAAAGCCGTAAATGCCAGCCGCTCCATTCTGACCAAGATAGATTTCATTCATGTAAGCCTCTAAAATCTGATCTTTGGTGTAGCGCTGATTCATGATAAGAGCCATCATGATTTCTTTGAATTTGCGGGTATAACTGCGCTCTGAATTTAAAAAGTAGTTTTTGACTAACTGCTGGGTAATGGTAGATCCTCCTTCCACCACTCCATGCGCCATGAGATTTTTGACAAAGGCACGGATAATGGCTAATACGTTTATACCAGAATTGGTATAGAAACTGCGATCCTCAATTTCAAGCAGGGTACTGATTAACTCTTTGGGTACCTCATTTAACTGAATAAAAATACGGTCTTCCTTGGGATCGATACGGTTGATGCGATCCAAAAGTACAGGATCCATGCGGATATATCCCAATTCTTCTTTGGTGTCTGCATTCAGAATCTGTGTAATGCGTGGACCATTGAAGGCTATCATAATGGAAATGCGTCCTTCACTTGCATCTGGAAAATCAAAGGCGCGACGTATGACCACCACACGCTGTGATTTGGTACTTATGGCATATTCTCCAGGAATTTTAGGATTCTGTACCCTTCGGTATTTTAGTAGTTTTAACTCATATTCCATCTGCTCTAAAGACAGCTTCTGATCAGGGTAGAGCTCAAGCGGTCTTGAATAGACAACTGCAGGAAGAACCCATTTGTCATCTACCTCAAATTTGGATAAAACCATAGAGTCAAAGTAAATATAGAGTACAGCCAGAAGGGCAAGCGCGGCGATACCAATTTTTACGGAAATGATAGGCAATTTGCGTTTTAAGGTTGTTTTCCCGTTTGTACCAGCGCTTTTTTTTTCGCTGTTGCCGTCGTTCTCTGCTTTTGCTTCTACATCCTCAGGTTTATTCTGCGCAGTATTATTGTTCGACTGTGCTATGGAATCTTCCTGTTGCTGCTTTGGGGATTGCTCTAATGCAGTTTCTGTGCTTTTGTCAGCGCCTGTCTCTTTGGTATTGCTTAAGTCTTTACCATCCGTTTGCGAATGCTTTTGAGAGGAGTTCTCTTCTGAGAAGGCATCTCCCTTTTTGAGTGGGAGATCATCGTCAAGTGCAGAAAAACCTTTAAGGTAAATATTCTGATTGTTGTTGTCGTTATTGTTTTCGGAAGTCATTTTTGTAGTAAGTTTTATTGGTGTTCATAAAACCAGAAAACGGTAAATATTCCACTGCCAAAGTGGAGATGCTTATTTTTTTGTGCAATTATACTGAAAGTTTATGGATATTAAAATGGTTAGAGGAAATGGTTTCTCTTAGTGCAAAATGCTTAATTGGCTTTAATGTAAATTAGACGGCCATAGATAATTTAACTTGCAGAAAAAAAGGCCCACTTTGTAAGTGAGCCTTATTGTTGTTGTATGCTGTCTATTAACCACCTTTAGCCAGTGACTGCAGTACGTTGTTGGACTGCTGAACAGCGGAGTTGGCACCCTGGAGGTTAGCATTGTACTGTCCTAACATATCCTGAATCTGCACCATTAGAGTCTGATTCTTGGTGCCAAACTCTTCCTGTAATCCCTGCAGACTTGAGACAGCACGCTTTAGTGTTGCATCATCAACCTTGCCTGAAGTTAGACTGGTGGTATCAAATCCCAACTCCTTGGTTTCTTTTAAGGTCTTAAGTAAATTCATGTAACTTTGGACTTCTTTCTTACCAGCCTCTAACTCGTATTTCATATGAATATTGTCGTCACCGCGGGTTAGGTTCTCAAAGCGCTTTTTGCCCACACGATTTGCCATGCTCTGTAAATCTTTCATCAGCGCATCTGGTAATTTGTAGCAGTCATCCTTACCGTGCTTAAATGGTTTTAAAGTGCCATCGGCAATCTCTTTTAGCATCTTATCGTAGTTGTCTGATGCTTTCTGGCAGGTCTCAATGTCTTTTTCCAGCTGTTTCATGTCAGTTGGGAGTTTGCAATCAAAATCTTCTTTTTTAAGAGCATTGAGTTTAGCAATGGTTTCAGCATATTTTTTAGACATAGCCTGATTGGTTTTTACATTTTCAATAAGAGATTTTGCATTGTCCTTATGCTCCTTTGACAGCTCCATCTGCATTAAAGCAAACATCATCTGCACAGAGTTAATACTGGCTAATCCCCCTTCTCTAACAGCAGAATTTTGAGTGACATTTGAAATATTTCCGTTGTTTACTGTGTTTGACATAACTGTTTCCTCTTAAATTATAAAAATCTTTTGGACTCTGTCCTGTACATCTGTGTTAAATTATAATTGAGAATTTTAATATTGTAACTACCATTTAAAAAAATATTCTAATATTTGAAAATAATTTGGGGTAGATCACAATTTGATTTAAAAATGCTTATTATTCAAAATGGAATGTCATTAATAAAATTTATAAATAGAGGTCTGGAATCTTATTTTTTTGCCCTATGTTAAATTGGTATGAAAAAAATACTATTGATATATATGCGTTTTACGAAATTTGCTGTAGTGCAAAAAATTTCTGACATGGTGATCTATAAAAATTAATAGTAAGACGCTATTTATTTGACATTTATTACTTTCAGCAAATTGTTATACAGGTTGTTTGGATGAATTAGCAAAGTTTAAATAGTAAAAACGCTAACTGTGTCAATCAATTAATTTTTTTTCTGGCTGTTTGTTTGGTCTATATCAAATATTGGTTATCTAAACTTGATAGAAGAAAAACTTTAAAGCATAATTGCACACTTGAAAGATTTTGGTAGCTCCAAGGTGGGCGACATCTTTTCAAACTGCGGTGCTCAGTATCGTGAGGCAACAGTCATACAGAAAAGTCAGTGGTAATGGCAGAGGCATCATCTATTACCAATGTTGAGTGCATTTTCCCTGTTGACAAGATATATGCTTCAGAAATTAACGATAGGTTTTTTGGGCACTAACATTATTAGTTAGGATTATGTTTCGTTTTGTCTTAATACATTGTATAACTTTAGGAAGATTGAATTATGGCTAACAATGAGAATAACTCAGCAGCATTTGCCTCCATGGGGCCTTTGGCGATTGCTGGTGTAGAGCCTTACAAAGAGAAACCTGGCGAAGAGTATATGAATGACAACCAGAAGGCTCATTTCCGTAAGATCCTGACCGCCTGGCGAGATCAGTTACGTACTGAGGTTGACAGAACTGTAGGTCATATGAAAAATGAGGCTGCTAATTTTCCAGATCCGCTGGATAGGGCCTCACAGGAAGAGGAATTTGCTTTAGAGTTAAGAGCTCGCGATCGTGAACGCAAGTTGATCAAGAAGATTGACAAGACTCTGACCAAACTTGATAACGACGAATTTGGCTATTGTGAGCAGTGCGGTGTCGAGATTGGTATTAAACGTCTTGAAGCCAGACCAACTGCAGATTTGTGTGTAGACTGTAAGTCCCTTGCGGAAATCAAGGAAAAACAGCTGGAAGGTTAATTAACAAAAGTGTCCTGCACACTTTTTTAGGTTATGACTTATGTTGGCAGATTTGCTCCTTCGCCTTCGGGAAGATTGCATTTTGGATCTTTGGTCTGTGCTTTGGGCTCCTACCTGCGGGCCAAAAGTCTAGGTGGGAGGATTCTGCTGCGCATTGAGGATACTGACACTAGCCGCTGTCATCCTGATAATACTCTTGAGATTATTGATGAACTCTCACGTTTGGGATTCGTTTATGATGGCAAGGTGCGGATACAGACAGAGCATCTTGAAGAGTATTACGAGCAGGGATTAAAGTTGTATGAGTCTGGATATGCCTACTATTGCTCCTGTACTCGTGACAGCCTGAAAAGAACACCGTGTCAGTGTGTTACACGACCTCCAGAGTTTAATCGTATTCCCTGTGCACTGCGCCTTAGACTTAATGAGAGGATGCCTGCTTTTTTTTATGATGTCTTACGGGGATATGTCGCCTGTCAGTCTCCATTAAATGCTCCAACACTTATTCGCAAGGACGGACTTGTTTCTTATAATCTTGCCTGTGTTGCCGATGATCTCAGACAGGGGGTAAACGAAGTGGTGCGCGGCGCAGATCTTATGGAGGTGACTACTACTCAGCAGTATCTGTCCTTTGCTCTTGGGGCAGGTTATGTGATGTCCTATCTGCATCTGCCGCTGGTTATGGCCGATGATAAGCATAAATTATCCAAACAGAATCATGCGGTACCGGTACTTGATGAGGGAAACTGTCAGGAGGTGCTGCTTGCTGCGCTTAGGTTTTTAGGACAGAGTACCTGCGGCATAAGTGTGCATGATACCCCACGTATGATTTTAAATAAGGCATTGAGTTCCTTTGATGTGCGTCGTATTCCTCTTGAAAGTGGTGGAGATCCTTTGAGGTGAAATACCTTGTCGGTAAATTTAATAAGCCTTTGGCCAAGACCGCAATATTTATATTTTTTAGCGCCGCCTCTTAATTTGACAAAACATAATGTTTATAATCTTTAGATAAATGGAGACATGCGTGAAAAAGGGATGCGGAGTGAAAGTTCAAAAAAGGTACCAGAAAAGTTCTTATTTAGGAGCTTTGCTCCCTGCTGTTGTCAGTATTTTCGCTCTGTTGGTCAATGGTTGTTTTGAAAATCATACAAAACTGCTTGAAATAAAATGTCTTAAAGGGGATGCTAAGGCCTGCGCCCAGGCGGCTTTCAATTATTTTTCGGGAACTGATGACGAGGGTCAGACCGTAGCAGTAAATATTCCGCGCAGTAATTCCTTGTATCTTTTGTCCTGTGAATTAAAGAATGCAGAAGTGTGCGATAAAATCGGTGAGGATTTTCTTAAGCCTAAAAACTACAGTGCTCCTGATATTGTGTGGGCGGCGGAATTTTTTGAAAAGGCGTGTAATCTTGATTATGCTAAATCATGTACCAATCTTGCCGGACTCTATGCTCAGGGTAAAGAAATCAGAAAAGACATGCTTAAAGCAAAAAGTCTCTTTGAAAAATCCTGTGCCTTATCCGATGGTAAAGGATGTTTTTTTTCTGGCATTATCTACTCCCGTGGGGAAGGGGTTCCTCCTAATCATGATCTTGGCGCTGATTTTTTTCATAAGGGCTGTCTTTTAAATGATGCTAAATCCTGTAGTGAACTTGGTATTTTTTACTATCATAACGGTGATACGCAGGCAGACTACGAAAAGGCGTTGCATTTTAATGAGTTAGGCTGTAAAGGTGGTGCTGGGTATGCATG
Organism: uncultured Succinivibrio sp.; assembly: GCA_902772715.1. Classification (GTDB taxonomy): domain Bacteria; phylum Pseudomonadota; class Gammaproteobacteria; order Enterobacterales; family Succinivibrionaceae; genus Succinivibrio. Next base: position 999 of record CACYBT010000295.1, on the reverse strand, counting down.
TACCAATTATGGTTTTCTCTATGCCAATGCTCTTGGTGTGGCACGTGATTTTAATATTGCTAAGGAATATTACGAAAGAGGATGTAATTTAAAAGATCCGACCGGATGTAATAATCTTGGGCTTATGTATATGCGTAACATTCTAGATGATCCACATAATCTCAAAGCCAAAAAACTTTTTAACATGGCTTGCCATTTAGATGATGGTCGCGGCTGTTATGAGCTGGCTAATATGTATTATGACGAAAAACATGATAAACTCCATGATACCAGCCGTAAACTTTATGCTAAGTCCTGTTCCTTAGGCTATTCAGATGCATGTATCAAGTTAGGTATTATGTTTGTGGATGAGAGTGTCGTCAAGAATTATCCAGAGGCTATCAAGTATTTTGAAAAGGGATGCGAACTGCATAATTACAGCGGCTGTAATAATCTTGGAGTTATTTATCAGACTGTAGAGGAGTATCGAGATCTTAAAAAATCCTATGAACTTTACGAGAGATCCTGTAATGGAGGAGATAGTTCAGGCTGCAGTAATTTAGGGATCATGTATGCTACCGGACAGTATGTGAAAACTGATTTTGAGAGAGCGCTGCACCTCTTTGTTTCAGCCTGTAATCAGGGAAATGCCGAGAGCTGTAATTTTTCAGGGATGATGCTTCGGCAGACACAAACATCTTCCTTCAGTAATGATGATAAAGCAGACTACTATTTTAAAAAAGCCTGTGAACTTGGTAATAGTTTAGGTTGTCAGAATCTTAAGATCACCAATAAACGATAGATGAATCGTATACCCCTATTATTCGTACCTTGCCATATCCTGTGCACTGCTTCTGTGTCATATCTTATGGCAGGAAGGTGGTTTGCGATTTAGTCGCTATCTATTATTACCTGGATGCCAAACAAGCATTATTTACAGACCAAGGGCGAGAAAGCCCACGGTTTTAACCGTGGAATGATAGCCCCAAAAATGTGTGTATATAATCTTAACAAACATCT
>CACYBT010000294.1 GCA_902772715.1 uncultured Succinivibrio sp. | reverse complement strand
TTTCAGCTCTTCGATTTCAGCTTTATTAAACTGGCCACCGAATTTTGCAATTATAGCTGATGCGGCGATGGAGGCATAGCTTCCTGCTTCTTCCAGTGACTTCTTACGGTCAATACCATAGAGGAATCCGGCTGCAAAGGTATCTCCTGCACCAGTGGTGTCCACACATGTTGTGAAGCCTTTTACCGGAACAGGAATGGTCTCTTCTCCCGGTGCCTTTATCAAAGCGCCTTTATCCCCAAGCTTTACAATAGCAGTGCAACCTAAACCTGAAAGCAGCTTGACACAAACTTCTGGATCTTCACTTTCAAAGAGGGTAGCGGCCTCTTTTTTGTTGGCAAACACATAGTCACAATGCTGCTGGATAATGATTAAATAATCATCTTTATAACGCTGAATACTCAGTTTATCTGCCACATCAAAAGCAACTTTTATATCGTTAGCTTTGCAGATATCCAGTGCTTTCATAACAGCCTGCTTCTGGTTCTCGGTATCCCACATGTATCCGGTAAAGTAGAGCATATCAGCTTCTTTCAGAACTTTTTCATCAATATCTTCGGGCGAGAAATTCTTGCAGATTCCCAGGTTTGTGTTCATAGATCGCTCATAATCAGGGGTAATCAAAACTATACTGGAGCCGGTGTCACCATCTTCTCGGACAATGGCAGATGTCAGGTTCTTCCGTTCCGAAAGTCTATCTATATAAATCTGTCCGAAATTATCGTTTCCTGCCCGACCACAGAGCACCACCTTAGGCCCTAATTCAGAGAGGGTAATCATAGTATTTGCGGCAGATCCGCCGCAGTAATACTTGGTCTTATAACCAGCCAAATACTGGAGTAATTTTTCCCCCTCCTGGTGGTCTATAATCTTCATTGTTCCCTTGTGGATACCCAGGGCAGCTAGATCCCTGTCTTCTACGCTGATTAAAATGTCAGTAAGGATGTTCCCCATACTGAAAAAGTCATATTTCATAGGAAAAAGTATATATGAAAAAAATATAAGCAACAAGTAGATGTAGTTATATAGAAAAAAGTTATAAAAATAGCCATTGCTAATAATAAAATGATATGATTAAATATAATTATATAAGAGGATTTTAAAATGGGTATTTTGAAAGAGGATAAACTAGATAAAGCGGGTTATGTTTATATTTTGACAAATCCGAGCTTCAGAGAAGATTGGGTTAAAATAGGAAAAAGTTCTCGGCCAGTTAATTTGCGATCTAAAGAATTAGATAACACGGCTGTTCCGTTGCCATTTGAAATTTATGCAACATTAAGAACTGCAAAATATGAAAAAGTTGAAAAATTAATACATAAAACAATCGACCGTCTTACGGATTTGCGAATACGCCAAAATAGGGAATTTTTTAATGTTCAACCTCAAGTTGCTTTAGACATTTTAAAAGATATTTCAACCACTATTGATGACGCAGAGATAGATGAAGTTTATTTAAATAAAAGTGGTTCTTCAAAACCAAATAAATATATACAGAAAGATATAACAACAAAAACAAAACACCCACGGTTTAAATTTAGCATGGTTAATATAAAGACAGGAGAAACAGTAATTTTTATTCCTACAGGAATTGAGGTTAAAGTAGCGGGAGATGACAAAATAGAATATCAGGGAAGATTATATAAATTATCTCCTTTTGTTGGTACTTTTTTACCCCCAAATCAGCATAATTCTTCTGGGGCGTATCAAGGGGCAAAATATTTTTCATATAAAGGGAAAATATTGACAGACTTAAGAAAAGAAATGGAAAAGAAAATATAAGCATAAAAATGAAAGAAAAATGCCAAGTTTTTACACCAAAAAATTATGTCTCAGAATTACTTGATAGTGTAAATTATAAAAAAAATATTATTGGGAAAAAAGTGTTAGAAAATTCTTGCGGAGATGGGAATATTTTAAAAGGTATAGTTCTGAGATATATAGAAGATGGCAAGCGAAATTTTTTTTCAGATATAGAAATTGCCAAAGGATTATCAAGGGATATTTATGGTATTGAAATAGATAAAGAACAATATGAAAAATGTATTTTAGACCTGAATCAATTATTGGAATACAATTCAATTCCTTTTGTGCATTGGAATATTTATAATACAGATTATCTTCGTTGGGATAATGACGAAGAATTTGATTTTATTATTGGAAATCCCCCATATGTTACTTATAAGGAACTATCAATAGCAGAACGAAAATTCTTAAAAGAAAAATTTGCTTCTTGCAAACATGGTAAATTTGATTATTGTTATGCTTTTATTGAAAAAAGCTTTTTATCTTTATCTTCCTCTGGAAAGATGTCATATTTAATCCCTAACAGTATTTTTAAAACTGTTTTTGGGGAAAAACTTAGAAATATAATACTTCCTGGATTGGTAGAAATAAAAGATTACACAAGTTTTCAAATATTTAAAGATGTCTTGGTAAAATCAGCAATTATTATTCTTAATAGCAAAAATAATAAGAAAAACATTATATATAAAGATTACTCAAATAATTATAAATTGAAAATTAATTCGTGTGATTTGGGTAACAAATGGATTTTTGCTTCTAAAAAGAGCAAAAAAAAGCGATTTGGAGATTACTATCGGGTTTCTCATGTGATTGCAACGCTTTATAATGATGCATTTGTTTTAAAAAAGTGGAAAAGAAAAGACAACGAGATAATTTGTGATGATATAAGCATTGAAAAAGAAATATTAAGAGTTGCTGCAACTCCAAGAGAAAACAAAAAGAAAGAATATATTATTTTCCCTTACTTTTATGAAAATGGGATTTTAAAACATTATTCAGTTGAAAATTTTGAATATCTATTTCCTGGAGCAACAGCACACCTTAATAAATTTAGAGAAAAATTAGATAAACGTATGAAAGATAAGAATACTAATTGGTTTGAATTTGGAAGAAGTCAAGCTCTAAATCATATCAACTCAAAAAAACTTTTGCTTTCAACAGTTGTTACCAATTCAATAAAAATTTTTAAACTTAACAGCAATTGTATTCCCTATTCGGGAATGTTTATTACAGCACTTGGTAATAATTCATTAGAGACGGCGAAACAAATACTGGAAACAGACGATTTTTTAGAATATGCTAAAAACGTTGGAATTCATATTAGTGGTACATCTGTAAGAATTACTTCAAAAGACATTATGAATTATACATTTGGAGAGTGAGGATGTTATGGAAGATTTAAAGTATATTATTGACGATAGCACTATAGTAGAATTGTTAGGTGTTCAGAGTTTTTCAACCAAAGAATCTGCTATATTAGAGCTTGTAAAAAATGCTTTTGATGCAAATGCCACTGAATTATCAATCAGAATAACCCCACAGTCCATAGAAATAATAGACAATGGATTGGGAATGAATAAAAAAATATTTTTAAATAATTGGATGCATGTGGGAAAAAGCGATAAAGACTATCAAATAATTGATGATAATGGAAAAACAAGAATTCTAGCTGGCTCAAAGGGAATTGGCCGTTTTGCTTTAGCTCGCCTTGGTCAAACTATTACTATGAGGTCTTTGAAAAAAGGGTATTCTGCTATTGAGTGGAAAACAGATTGGAAGAAAAACAGTTTAGAAGAAAAAGAACTGATAAAACAAAAAGGGACGGAATTTTCTATTAAAGAACTAAGGGATAAATGGACAGAAAATGAAGCTAGAAAATTGGCGACTTATCTTGGTCGTGTATATAATGATACCGCAATGATTATCAATTTATTTTATGATAAGACTAATATAGCTATTCCGAGATTGTTTTTAGAGCCACATCTTGGTCGTAACTTTGTTTCAGATATTAGTTTAAAGTATTTGTGCACAAATCAATTATTGCAAATAGATATTATTTCTGATGAATTTCTTCCAGAAGCACAAAAGCTTTGCGGAAATATAAACATAAAAAAATATTCTAATATTATTAATATTTTTTCAGAATTAATGAATTCTGTGAAATTTAGAGACAAAAATTTAGATGTGTTATTAAAAGAACTCGGGGATTTTTCTGCACATTTCTTTTTTAGTATTAACAGATCTCTGAAAACGGATGAAGAAAAGTTTTATTATAAGTACACATCTTTAGAGGATAGATATGATTCGGGAATAATATTATACCGTAATTCTTTTAGCATTTCATCTTATGAGGGATATAAAGATTGGTTGGAATTGGGAAAACGCACAAGAATATCTCCGGCAGCAGCCACTCATCCAACAGGTTCTTGGCGAGTTCGAGAGAACCAAATTTCCGGATTTGTTTCTATTGACAAAAAAAACAATAAAAACCTGAAGGATTTAGCAAATAGACAAGGATTGGATGAAAATGATTATTATAAGCTCTTTACTAGCATTATTTTAGTTGGTATTTCAGAATTTGAACGTTATCGACAATCTATAATTAGGTTAATTAATAAGAAAAATAAAGAAAAGACTTTTTTTAAAAAAACGAATATTTTAGATAAGCTTTCAAAAGATCCTAATAAAATTGCTACTTTATCTAACGAAGAAGTACAAGAGTTATTAGATGAAATAAAGCATAATAAGGATGAAAAGGAAGAGTGGCAGCAACAAACAAAAGAAAATGAAGAACGATATAGATACGATGTTAGACTACTGAATGTTTTAGCTAGTTCTGGGTTAAGAGCGACTTCTATTGCACATGATTTAAAGAATGATCGTAATACTTTGGCAGATAATTATGAATATATAGTAAAAGCTTTAAAAAGTTATAATATTTGGGATGAGCTTAATAATCCTGAAAAGACAAAATATTTTTATAAAAACGTTCCGGCTTTACTTGATAAGAATAAAAAAGTCGGAACAAAAATTCTTCAGTTTATGGATTCAATGTTGGAGGAAATAGAAAAAAGGCAATTCTTTGCACAACAATATAATATTAAATGTTTAATAGAAAAAATTATTGACCGATGGAAGGAGGATTATTCTTGGATAACTTTTAATCTTGATATTGATAGTTCTCTTGAATTTTTTATTCCAGAAGATGTTATTAATGTTATTTTTGACAACCTAATATTGAATACAGTTCAGCAGAACGACTCTTCAAATACAATTCAAATCGATATTTCTATTAAAGCGGATACCGATTTTTTAAATTTAACATATAAAGATTATGGTGTTGGATTGGCTAAAAAATATATCAATAACCCAAGAAGGATACTTGAGCCACATGAAACAACAAGATCAAACGGGCATGGGCTCGGTATGTGGATTGTTAATAATACAGTAGATATGACGGGGGGTACAATTAGAGATATTTTGGGTAATGGTGGATTTTTTATCAGTTTTACAATAGGAGGAAAAATTTAATATATGGAAAAAATTAATATTTTGTATATAGATGATGACCTTGATCATCATACAGAAAGATATTTAAATGAAGTTTATAACAACCCAATAATTGAAAAAATTTATGATGAACTATTGTTCAGATCAGAAAATGGTAGCTATGAAAGCCTATTAAATGATATTAAGGTAAATAAAGCTGATGTTATAATTATTGATTCAAAACTTTTTCAAAATGTATCTGTGGCCGAGGCAAAGCTTTCTGGCGAGGAATTTCGTGTTATAATAAAAAAAATTTTTCCGTATAAAGAAATTATTGTAATTACTCAAAATGCAATAATTTCAGGATATGATATTATTTCCAAGTATGATTCAAGCAAACGCCAATCCGCAGAAACTTTTTATAATGGTGTATTAAAAGAAAGGTTGGATAAAGCAATTGATATTATTCTTCTATATAGAAGAATAAATGAAAAATTAAAAACGAATAAAAATATTGATGCAATTCTTTTAGAAAAAATAGAAAATAACCTAAATGGAATTTTAGATTATGATACGCTCTCCAAAGAAGATATAGATAATCTTGTTTCGAATTTTGAAGAAATAAAGGAACTGCTAGAAAATGAGTGACTATAGAAACACACCCCTATGTAAAAATCTTTCAAATGTAAAAAGTAAAAAAGAAGACTTACAAGCAACTATTTTGTTGACATACCCTGGTCAAAAAAACATATACCGGAAGGTAAATAATAAAAAATTAAGTTTTTTTAATAGTTTTGCTGATATATATAATAAAAAATGTGCATATTGTGGAGTGTCAAGCGATATAAATGATTTGAAACAGTTTGAAATTGATCACTTTATTTGTAGAGCAAAATCCGAAGATGATAATATTGCAGGAAAAATTACAAATTTAAGATTCTCTTGTTTTTTTTGTAATAGGAAAAAGGGAAGCTTTTTTATTGATGAAGAGCATCAATCTTTATTAGATCCAGATGACAACCTAATTGCTCAAGTTTTTGAAAGAACTTCTGATTATCAGATTACCATTTCGGATGATTATAAAGACGATCCTTTCATAAAAGGGTTTTATTCAAAACTGGCTTTTAATAACCAACTTCGGCGGTTAGATTTTTTGTTAATGAATATGGTTAATTATAGTAGGACCGTAAAGAATATAGCAATTAGGGATAAATTAAATACATGTATTATGCTGTTACTATGTAAAAAGAATAATTTATTATTTGAACAATAAAACCTTGCCATTGCTTTAAATTTATGCTAATATGTGCAGTATGATGGCACAAAATGACACAAATTTAAAAGATATTCTCAATAAAATACCAGCAAATACTATAGTGACTGCAAAAAAACTGAAAGAAAATGGGGTAAGTTATAGTCTTATGCGGGCATATGAGAATTCGGGATGGCTTACGCGCCATTCAGCGGGTGCGTATACTCGTTTAGCCGAAATAGCCGATATACTGGGGGCTCTTTATGCTATTCAGAAAGACTGCAGGCTTTCAGTGCATATAGGAGCAGATACAGCCTTAAAAATGTTTTATGGGAAAATACACTTTTTAAAACCCACAAAAGAAATATGTTTATTTGCTTTTTCAAGAACAAAACTCCCTTCGTGGTTTAAAATAGCATATAATGGACAATATTCTTTACATTTAACAAATTTTTTACCGAATAAATTAGGTCTAATACCGTATAAAAATAATAATTATGAAATTGATGTACCTAATATAGAAAGATCTTTGCTTGAATTATTATATCTTGTTCCCAAGGTTATAACCGCACAGGAAGCATATTCTATTACAGAGACAATACAATCATTACGAATAGGAGTTCTTCAACAGCTATTAGAGCAATGCAGTTCTATAAAAGTAAAACGGTTGCTTTTATGTTTTGCAGAACAGTCTGGACAACAATGGATTAAAGCAATTGATTTGAAAAAAATTGATTTTGGAAAGGGGATAAGAGAAATAGAAAAGGGTGGAATACTATATAAAAAATATGGTCTTGTCTTACCAAGGTTGGGTTGAATATGGGATTAAAAGAAGAATACTCTAAACAAGTTACACTTCTCCTTGATGTAATGCCAACAATTTCTAGCTAAGAATGTTTTGCGCTAAAAGGTGGTTCTGCTATTAATCTATTTTATCAGAATTTGCCCCGTCTTTCTGTTGACTTGGATTTAACTTATTTACCTGTTGAAAATCGAGAAACTTCTTATACTAAAATTAATACAGCCTTAGAACAAATTAAAGATAAGCTGAATTATTTAAATTTCAATGCCAATTTATTAGGAAGAAATGAGAAGAAAATTATATGCTCAAATGGCGAGGCTTCTGTAAAAATAGAACCAAATTATGTAATGCGAGGAACAGTTCTTGAGCCTGAAATTAAAGAAGTATCAACGGGAGTTCAGGATAGGTTTGGTTATGCAAAAATGAAGGTATTATCTATTGATGAAATATATGCTGGAAAAATATGTGCTGCATTAGACCGACAACATCCCCGCGATTTATTTGATATAAAAAAACTATATGAATTGAGAGGAGGTTTGTCCCCAAATATTATTAATTGTTTTGTGGTTTATCTCTTACAACATAACAGACCAATTTATGAGCTATTAGAATGCAATATAAAAGATAATAGTGAGATTTTTGAGAAAGAATTTATAGGGATGACCGAAGAGTCCATTTCTTATCAGAATCTGCAAAATATTTTAAGTCGATTAAAAGGAGATATTAAACAAAAAATAACTCCCTATAAAAAATTTTTGCTTGAGTTTTCTGGTTTGCAAGCAGATTTTTCCGGTCTCCCTTATAAAAATATTGATAAGTTGCCGGCAATACAATGGAAAATTTATAATCTGAACAAGTTGAAAAAAAGCAATATAACAAAATTTGAAGAAGAAAAGAAAAAACTAAAAGATTGTTTTGATGGCTTATAGATTTATAATGCCTGTTGAGAAATTGTTTCAACCTTGAATCACAATTCCCCTAAATATTATTAAGATATTATCAATAATTAGAATATTTCTCGCGATGCCCCTGTTTTAACAAAAGATTATAATTATTTTTGCTATACAATTAATAATAGCCATGATATAATAATAAACCAAGGAAAAACATGAGAAACAAATTAAAAAATATATTTATAATAATTATTGTTGCCATTGTTGCCTATTTTTTAGGGATGTTATTTCCCATAAAGAACATTCTTCCTCTGATTAGCAAAAATACCGAAGAAGTTTCTAGTTATGAAAGATGGGTTTTAGTTGCTAATTATTTATTAGCCTTTTTGGCTTTGGTAACAGTAATAGTTGCTTTGTTTAAGGAAGAAATTACTTCTTTATGGCGTAAGCCAAAACTTTGTATTACTCAAAAAGAAGATTCTTCTTTACTTGTTGAACGGTTAAAAGAAAACACCAATAATGGTAATAATGAAGCTGATTGCTATGATGTATTAATATCAATAAAAAATGATGGAATAGTTGATGCTAAAAATTTAAAAGTAAAATTTTTAGATGCATTTTTTATAAATCCACTTACTCAAAGTGATAGTAAGATCTTGCTGGAAAGAAAAATAATTAGCATAGAAGAGTGTCAATATCTTCCAAGATATTCATCAATTGATGTAAGGGTAGCTTCGTTGATGAACAGACAGAAATCGCAGGAAAAAACCGAGGAAGAAGGAGCTGGCGAAATTATTTATTTACTAGGCGATAACAAACTTAACCCAGAATACCATGGGGGAGAAATAAGATTGTCAATTATGGTTTCCTGCGAAGGAGGTTATTCTTTGAAAAGAAAATTTAGCCTTAAGTGGGATAAAAAATGGGGTAATAGATTGGTAGACATTTCTCCAAGGCATTTGACTGCAACTATGTTAAAGGAGGTCGATTAAAATGAATACATTAATAATTTCTTATGATTTAAAAAACAAAAGTTCTAATTATGAATCACTATATGAAGCAATTAAAGCAGCTAATGGATGGTGGCATTATTTAGAATCGTTTTGGATAATAATAACAGAAAAAGATGTTGCAGAATGGACAAATATATTAAAAACAAAAATTGAAAAGAATGATAGTTTTATAATCATAGACGTTAAAGATGGTGCAACAAATGGCTGGTTGCCTAAAAGTGCATGGGATTGGATAAAAAATAATACTAAAATAAAATAGACATAATTTAGTTCTTTAATAAACAGAAAAGATAATGGATTATTCAAAATTTAATCAATTAATTTCTGAAGGAAAATATAAAAAAATACATGAAGAAATAGATAAAGAAATAACCCAACAACCATCTCGTGATAATTGTATTATAAAAATTAGTATACTTCTTCATGAGGGCGAATATGATAAAGCAGTAAATTTTGTTTAAGAATATGAAACCTATTTTTCAAGTTATGCAAAAGGTATAGTTTATTACAATGCAAAAAAATATAATGATGCAGTTAAATATTTGAAAGATTATTTATCACAAGATGATCATTCTTTTGAAATACAAGCAAAGTTAGTTCTGATTAATTCTTACCTGCTAAGTCAGGTGTTCTACATTAATCAATCTCTCGTTTTTTCTGATGTAAATTGTTTAATTAATGATTTAGTAAAAGAATATTCTAACCACAAAGAAAAATTTTATGGAAGAATGTTTTTTCTTCTTATTAAAGCTTTTCTGAAAGCAAAAAACCCTAGTTCGCCACTGAAAGAAGATTTAATACAGTATTTTAATAATAGTTCAGATTTTAGATTTAAAGTTTTTAATGAGATTATTAAGTATTCTTCAGTTTTAAATTATGAACCAGAATTTTTAATTCCCTCATTCTTAGAATCAACATTTATTGAAGGTGATGGTTATTTTTGTTATTTGCTTGAAGGACAAGATTTTACAGAAGAAGAAAAGAAAATTTTGAGAAGAATCTGGTTTTGGGAATATTTGATATTGACTCAATTAATAATAACAAATGACGCAGAGGTAAAGGAAATAAGTCATTATACAAGTATTGAAACATTTGAAAAAATGTCAAAAGATGAGAACAACTCATTTATTCGTCTTGTATCACTAGCCGCAGCAAATGACAAGATTGAGGGAAATGTATTGCCGTTACTTTTTTTAATAATATTCCCAAGATTATTTTTGATTCTAAAAATGAAAACCGCTATATTGCTATGCAAACATCTTATTCTAGAAACAAAAACTCATTGACAATGTTTAGGTTGTATGGGAAAAAGACAATAAAGAAGGTACTGGGGTTTCATTAATTTTTAACAAGAAATTTTTTGCAACAGACTTCTCAACAATGCATTTTGAAAAGTTTTTTAGCGGAGAAGGGACAGCATCTGAAAAAAAGGATTATCGCCAACCATTGGCTTGGATATTATATTATGATAAAAATAAAAATATGCTTTATTATTATCCCAATGAGGATGATTTAGAGCCGACAAAGATATCGCTTGATACACAAAAACCCAAATGGAATAGTTATCCCAATTCAAAAAGTAAACAAAAAGAAAAAAACTTGGAATATTCCTTTTATAAACTATTATCAGAAATGAAAAAATTAAAAAGCGAAGAAATGCAGAAAACAGGAATGAAGATATTATATAAACTTCGCTATTTTATTAAATTATCAGACTTTGCCGAGGAGAAAGAATTAAGAGTATTGCAATTAATTGATCCAACAGATGAAGCAATTGAAGACGACGGAGAAAATTATATTCAAATTATCTTAATATTTGGGCGCATGATAGTTTGCACGCTATTGTCTTTGGTCCCAAAGCCATATCTGCCGTTCTGTATGAACTTTATGAAAATCGACTATGGAAGAATCATCCCGATGTTTCCCTTGAAATATCAGATGCCCCTTTAGCATAATGATGTCATTAAGGCCAAACAGGAATTGGCTTTTCTTTCCCAATTCGCATAAAAAAGCCATCTTAATATTGATAAGCGTTTAAATATTATTTTGTAAGGCTTTTTGAGCGCTCATTTCTTGTCAATATCATTAAATTTCTCTTTCAGCTCTTTATAATTAAAACCAGTATCTATTGTGGTAAGATAGTCTAAAGCAGAAATAATACAATTTCGCATAGCTGTTTTCCCTTTTTTTCTGTTTTGATATCCTTGGATCATTTCATTTATGTACTGGTATGTGAATCTTTTTAAAGAATCTGATGTCTGAGATTTTTTAATTTCATTCAAAATCAAGTCATAATCAATATTGTCAAGGCTAATAAATGCATTTTTGTTTAAAAAGAAAACATTTGGGACGAGAAATTTTTTATCTTCATTATCAAAATCTGCAGCAAAAACTAGTGTATTTTGAGGGGCAAAAAAAACATATAGAAGAAATTTATTGTCATTATCTTTCTGCGCATATATTAGTATAGAAATATTTGCAATAGTGATATTAAAGAAAGTGCTTTCTTTTTGTGCCGGATTAACACATTTCTCACCAAACAAGATGGAATTTATTAATATTATTAAAGCCTTTTCGTCTTTTTCAGTAATATTATCATAATCAAGAATTTCATTGATGTGTAATTTTTTCAACAGTTGATCGGTTAATTCTAGAAGATGTAAATTGCCTTCATAATATTTTATATCTAGTTTATCAAGATTCTCTTTATCTATGGGAAAACACAAAGTTTTATTACCGAATGTAATTGCCTTACTTGAAATAAAAGCAAGAAGAAATTTTATATCAACAATGCGTTCTGATAAATTTCCTTGGATTTTAAAATTAAAACTAGAATGAATTTCCTTTTCCATTTTTTGAAAATGAAGAGAAAAACTTTTTCCAAATTCCAAAATATAAACATTATCTTTCTTTCGTATTAAATTATAGGAGTCATAAAAAGTGTTTTGATTAATTAATATTGGTTCTTTATTTTTCGTTGCAAAGGATTCAACGCTAAAATCTCCCGTAATAGGCAAAACAACTCCAGTATATGAACTTTTCGCAGTTAATGTTACTTTGTGGTTCAAAAAATACCCCATAGGATCATCTTTATATTGTATTCCAGAATAAGACATCTGGAAAGAATCGTATCCTGGAATTTTGCCATTTGCTATATCCGAAATAGTTATTTCTTTATTGGGAATAGTTATTCTCATGTTATTCGTAAACATGAAAAAAATATCAACTGCTTCCATTTTATCTTTTGGGAATTCTTTTAAATGGATGGATACTGATTTGCTACCACTTTTATCTTTCAAAATATTTCTAATTTGAATTTTGTTAAGTCGTTATAATAAATAATGGAATTGCCAGAATCATCGACATATACAACAAACAGAATAGCACCATTATCTTGATAAAAATTCTCTAAATCAGCAACTTCAGTTGAATAGATGATTTCTCTTGCGTATGGAGGCTTTTGATAATGTCCTTTAATTTGAATGGGAATTCTTTTTATTAATTCTGATTTTTTGTCAAATTTGCTTTTATATAGAAGAATAAAACCATCCCAGCTTGGTGTTTTATCATTTTGGTTAAAATCTGTTGATACATAATCGAGACGTGATAGGGCTCTTGTTAATTCAGCAACTGCTGTTTGTTCTATATTTTTATTATTCATATATAAAATATATCAAAAATGTCCTGTGATTGTCATTGTTTTTATTTAATTAAATTAATGTTTCTAATCAATCCTAAGCAAAAATAATCCACTATTGGTTCATAACCAAATGTATCTCTCCGCCTCTCCCTTTCATTCCGGCGCCCAATATGCTATAATACCAACAGAGGAATATAATAAAGCATGAAAGTTTCAGATTATATTGCAGATTTCCTGTACTCAAAAGGGATAGATGTTGTTTTCGGTTACCAGGGTGGTATGATAACTCATATTATCGATTCATTAGGTAATCATATGGGAATAAAATATATCCAGTGTTATCATGAGCAGACAGCTGCAATAGCGGCAGAAGGCTATGCCAAAGAAAACAGAAACTTGGGATGTGCTGTTTCTTCAAGTGGACCCGGTGTTACAAATATGATGACAGGTATAGCCGATGCGTTCTTCGACAATGTTCCAGTGCTGTATATATCTGGCCAAGTTAATACTTATGAGTATAAGTATGACAAACCCATTAGACAGCAGGGTTTTCAAGAAATGGAAGTTGCGAATCTTGTGAATCCAATTACAAAGTATTCAAAATTAGTGGATATAGCCGAAGAAGTTCCTTATGAACTAGAAAAGGCTGTTTATATAGCCCAAGAGGGACGTAAAGGTCCTGTTTTGCTTGATATTCCTCTGAATATACAACGCGGAGATATTAATCCAGCAAAGTGCCGTCATTTCAGCGCCGATGAAATATCGCTTGGAACCCCAGATCTTTCTGAAATAATGCCCCTAATCAAAAAGTCATCTTATCCAATGTTGTTATTGGGCGCCGGATGCAACGGCCTTGCAGAGAAGAACTTGATAAAAGAGCTTCTCAAAAAATGGAAAGTGCCAGTTGTCACTTCTTTGATGGGGCGCGGTGCGCTTACAGAGGACTATGAATATCATATGGGGATGGTCGGAAGCTATGGCAACCGCAGCGCAAACATGGCTGTTTCCCAGGCAGACCTGCTTATAGTACTCGGGTCCCGCTTGGATACTCGCCAGACAGGGGCAAGGCTGGATGCTTTTATCCCAGAAGCAACTATCGTTCATGTTAACGAAGATATAAATGAACTTGACAGCCATCGAATTCCCAACAGAGTAAAAGTTCACAGTAAAGTTGATGCTTTCTTAAGGGAATTGATATCAAAGGTAAATCCAATGGAATTATCTCAGATGGAGCAATGGCATCAATTTCTGTACAGCATAAGGAACAATTATAACCAGTTCAATGAAATAACACGATTTGTTGACAACAAGACCCCATATCTTTTTATACAAGAGCTAAATAAGTATACAAAACCCGCTGATATTGTTATCTCAGATATCGGCCAGAATCAGATGTGGGCGGCACAGACAATACGATTGAAAGAGGGTATGGAGTACTTTACCAGTGGCGGACTGGCTCCTATGGGATATTCAATGCCAACAGCAATAGGTTGTACATTTGCTTCACCTGATAAAAATGTAATAGCAATTTGTGGAGACGGTGCCTTCCATATGTCCACACAAGCATTAGGTGTGATTTCTCAGTATAAACTTCCAATCAAGGTTGTAATAATGAATAACAACTGCCTTGGTATGATCAACCAGTTCCAAAGATTGTATTTTGACTCCAGGTTTTATGGAACACATCCAACAGGCGGATTCCAGAATCCATCGTTCGAAAAGATAGCCAAAGCTTATGGCCTGCAGTATTACAGGATTACTCTGGATGATTTATCAAACAAGGAATTAATGCAAAAAGTATTTGCAAGCAAAACTTGTGTTGTTGAGTATATCATAGATGGTCTTACCTCGGTATGTCCTAAGTTGGAGTATGATAAGCCTTTATCAAAGCCTATGCCAATGCTAGATGAAGATGAGTTCAACAAAGCGTTCAGTGTCTTTAATTGAGAGGGGGTATTTTCTTCCAAATCCAGTTTAGAAACAGCACCTTAACGAGCTTGTCAACTAGAATACAAAATGTATAAATAGTGATGACTGTAATTATTATATGCAACCCAAGATATGGAGATGTTCCAAATTGTGCACATTTGAATATCTTTGTATAAAGTACACTACGCACCAATGGGTCAGATTCTATAAGTAAAACAGTAAAAGTTGATTCTGCAATAGTGTTTATTGGTTTGTTAGTTAGCTTCAAATTAAGAAAAAAATAGAATAAAAAAACAGCGGTAATTAATGCAAAAAAACTGTTTACCATAAGGGCCGTATAATATTTTGGTAACCAAGAAATCCGTGGTTCAACTACTAAAGTCATAAATATTAGAAAACAATACATCGCACACCCAGCCAAGGCATAAAAATATTTTTTTTCACAGAGGGGCAATCCATAAAGCCTAATATAGGCGCCAATACAATAGATAAGTACCATCCAGGCAAGGTATGAATATGTATCATCTGGAACTTTCTTTGTCCAATTTAAAAAAGTGGGTAAAAAGGAAATAACAGTTATATAAATAAATAGATAAATAAGAAATTCTTTTTTCGAAAGCG
This sequence comes from uncultured Succinivibrio sp., assembly GCA_902772715.1. Taxonomy (GTDB): domain Bacteria; phylum Pseudomonadota; class Gammaproteobacteria; order Enterobacterales; family Succinivibrionaceae; genus Succinivibrio. The sequence continues at coordinate 39,097 of CACYBT010000294.1, read as the reverse complement.
ATAATAATAGTTTATTGATAAAAGGGATAAAAAAATAAAGTATAAAAAAAACAGTTATAAAATTATGACGGTTAGTTATTACTGGGAATAAAGCGTTTATTGAATACCAAATAGTAAGCTTTCGTAGTCCAAGTATAATAAAAATTATTGATATTACAACTGAAAACAATAATCGATGTACCCATAACCGCGCAAGTTTATTATACATTGGTTTTTGATTATAAATACAAAAATAACCGGTTATAAGAACAAAACAGTCTACGGCCATACGAGCTCCTACAACCATACTGTCAAGGAGATATCGATTTAATATCGTTGTATTCTTAAAGCCCCCATGATATGAATAATGACATATAACTATCAACAAAATACAAATAATTCGAAGTAATTCTATATTAGAATCTCGATTTGCTTTAATATTCGCTTTATACATGTGTAATACTTTACCCCCCCCCCCCGATGTCAAGCAGCACTCTTGACAGGCAGACAAATCAAAAATATGCTTTTTATAAAGAAAATTAGAGCCAAGGAGTATAATTATGTTTTTTAGAAGAATCCTGGAAGTTCCAATAATATATGATACATTTCAATTTATTATGGGGGCAAAAAAAAGACAGCGCATCTTTAAGAATGAATATATAGGTGATGTATCAGGACTTAGGGTTCTTGAATTGGGATGTGGAACCTCCGATATACTGGAATATTTCGAAGAATGTGATTATACAGGTGTGGACTTAGACAAAGATTATATTAAGGCTGCTCAAAAAAGATTTAAAGATAAAAAGTGGGCAAAGTTTATTTGTTCAGATGTGAATGAATTTGCAAAAAATTGCCATGAAAAATATGATCTTATTCTTATGACCGCAGTAATACATCATATAAGCGATATAGAGGTTGAGAACTGTTTTAACAGCATCAGAAGCTTGCTAAAAGAAGACGGTCGCTTCATTTCCTTTGATGGTGTTTATCGTGAAGGAATGAGTTGGTTTGAGAAGTTTCTTAATGATATAGATCGAGGACAGTTTGTCAGAAAAGAAAGTGAATATGTCGAACTAAATAAAAAATATTTTGGAACAGTTACCTATTTCTGCCGAAAAGATTTGATGAACTTACCATTTAATATAATTATATTTGTCAATAAAATATAAAAATACATAATAAAAATATTTACTTGCCAAATAAGACAATATCATTTATAATGTTCAATAACTGAACAAAATCTGCCTGGAAAGGGGACAGCAGGTTTCGGCGGCGTCTTTGGACACGGGTGGTTTATTTTTAGTTTTTCTAAAACTATGGGCGAGGTATGCCCACGTATGTACACTTCGGATAAAGAAGTAATCATTCTTGAACACATCTACAATAATGACTCATTAAAGCAAAGAGAACTTGCAGACAAGGCTGGTATTTCTCTTGGTATGGTAAATGCTATTCTCAAGCGACTTATGGAAAAAGGATGGCTTGTTACCAAGCGCATCAACAGTCGCAACATAAGCTATGTGGTATCCCCTGCTGGTATGGAAGAAATTTTTAAGAAAAGCTACTTAGCCTTTAAGAAGACGATTGATGATATTCAATTATACAAAGCTGGAATAGAAAAGCTTGTTTCGGAAGCTATAACTGCAGGATATAAGACGGTTGCCCTTGTTGGCAAGAGTGATCTGGGCTTTATTGTGGAATATGCCTGCGGAAAAAACAATGTTGCTTTTAAAAATGTAGAAACAGATATTAATTTACCCAAGGGAGATTTTGCTGTTTATAGTGAACAATATAAAATAAGTGATAAAACCACTGAAAATCAATGGTTAAGAGCTATTGTTTTGAAGGAGAGGAATACTAAATGAAGACTTTGATTCTTGCCGGAGGGCTAGGTTCTAGGCTGGGCGAAGAAACCCAAAGAATTCCTAAGCCTATGGTTGAAATAGGAAATTACCCAATTCTTTGGCACATAATGAAAATCTATAGTCATTATGGTTTTAACGATTTTATAATTTTAACTGGATATAAAGGGCACATTATTAAAGATTTCTTCTTAAATTACTATAACCGCTATTCTGATATTACAATTGATATGGCAAATAATGATGTTCAAATTCATAAAATGAGAACAGAACCTTGGACAGTAACCATGCTATATACTGGTCAGAATACCATGACCGGCGGGAGAATTAAAATGGCACGGAAATATATTGACAAAGAACCTTTTATGTTAACCTATGGAGATGGAGTTGCAGATATAAATATAAATAAACTTATTGAGTGTCATGAGAAATCCAATAAACTTGTAACATTAACAGCAGTACAACCATCTGGCCGTTTTGGGGCTTTAGACATAAACAAAGAAAATGCAATAAGAAGGTTTGAAGAAAAACCCATAGGGGATGGTGGTTGGATAAACGGGGGGTTCTTTGTCTGTGATAATCGAGCTTTTGATTATATCAAAGAAAATGATCCAACCATTATATGGGAGCAGGAACCACTCCAAAACTTAGCAAAAGATGGCCAGCTGAATGCATATAAGCATTCTGGTTTCTGGCATCCTATGGATATGCTTAAGGATAAACAAGAGTTGACAGATTTGTGGTCAAAGCATAAGGCTCCTTGGATGGTATGGAATCAGTGGTAAACCTACAATCATTCTATAAAAACAAAAAAGTATTTATCACGGGGAATACTGGGTTCAAAGGAACTTGGCTCACCCAGATTCTTCTTCAGTTTAAAGCAGAAGTTTTTGGATATTCTTTAGAACCTCCAACAAAACCATCACTCTTTGAACAGACAAAAACCTTTAATCAAATTCATTCAATTATTGGCGATATTAGAGATAGAAATAATCTTATTGCAGCAATGCAGGAAGCTAATCCCGATATAGTTCTGCATCTAGCTGCCCAACCAATTGTCAGAACATCTTATAAAGAGCCTGTCCTAACATATGAAACAAATGTCATGGGGACCGTCAATCTTCTTGAAGCAATCAGAAAGGTAAAAACCATAAGATCTGTTGTTAATGTGACTACTGATAAAGTTTATTTGAACAAGGAGAGAAAATCTGGATACAGAGAAGAAGAAGAACTATGTGGATATGACCCTTATTCCAACAGTAAAAGTTGCAGTGAACTTGTGACATATAGTTATCGCAATTCTTTTTTTAATACATTAGAATCTCCCGCATTATCAACTGCCAGAAGTGGAAATGTGATTGGCGGTGGCGACTATGCTATTGACAGAATTATTCCAGATTGTATACGAGCTACAGAGCAAGGACAATCAATAATACTGCGTAATCCACATTCTATCAGACCATATCAGCATGTTTTAGAATGCCTGTATGGGTATCTGCTTCTTGCCCAAAAACAGTATTTTGATAAAGCAATTGCTGGTTCATATAATTTTGGACCAGATGATGAAAGCTGTGTCACCACAGGAGAGCTTGCAACCCTGTTCTGTAATTCTTGGGGATGTACTGCAGTGTGGAATGCAGAGCAGGAAAAAAATGCACCACATGAGGCAAATTTCTTAAAACTGGATAATACAAAAGCAAAAAAAAGTTTGGGATGGATACCCAAATGGAATATTAAAACGGCAATAGAAAAAACAGTAGAATGGGAAAAAGCTATTTCAAGCGGTAAAGAATCTGCAATAGTGACTAATGCGCAGATCAAAGAATATTTTAATTCTTAAAAAGGAAAAACTATGGAATTAAAACAATCAACCGTCAAATCGATGGACAGAAATATACTAAGTTCACTTCTTGCCTTTGGAACTAGTTTAATTTTATCCATTATTGTTTTTACATCTTTAATTAATCCTCGCTTTTATTATTCAAAGAGAGTCATTTTTGTTTGCTTTTTTATAACATTTTTTTGGTTTGCTATAACTGTTTTTTCAATAATAAAAAGTGTAAAAGAGAAAAAAGAAATAAAGGCTTACATCGTTTCCTTCTTGGTATATCTTTTGGTTGTTTTTTTTATGATTCGATCTGTATGGTTTTATTCATATTTAACACTTGCCCCAGAATATGCTTTTTTTAACGGTCTTGGCAATAGTGATACATTTTATCTTTCTACATTATGTGAGGCAATAAAAAATTTTGGATATCCAGCTCTCTTGTCTCAGGGGCTAGAATATTATAAGTACCATTACTTAAGTATTGTTTTTCTAGCTGTTATCAGCAAAATAGTAAAAATACCATGTTTGATTACATACAATTATTTGTATCCTGTTGTTTTTCTACCAGTATTTACTTATTTATTTTTTCAGGCAATTGGAATTATTCGTGAATATTTAAATAAAAGTCATAATATTTTTGTTTCTGATGTTATATTATCGGTGTTTGTTATTGTAGGTTTTTTACCTTTACGATACTTAAATGCGATAGGCATTTGGTGGTTTCATATCTTCTTAAGTGAATCTTGTTGCGTTTCGTTTGTTTTGTTACTTTTGTATGTTTTTGTGATAGGTAAATTAAAAACTATAAAAAATAGCGAAAAAGTCATTTGCTATTTTATTACCCCATTATTTCTTTTTATTATAACAGCAACAAAAATTTCGGTTGGAATAATCTTTTTTGTTTTACTTGCTTGGATATTTATCAGAACACATGGATTTAAGCTTTCAACATTGTTATCAATTGGTTTGTGTTTTGTTTTTCTGCTTTTTTCGTTATCCCTTTTTATTCGGGAAAGCCAGAATGTTACGGAACGATCAATTTCATGGTTTCACTTTATTAATACATATGTATCACCCGAATATAAAGTTAGCCATGTCTTTTTTATTCTGTTTCCAGCGTTAGTATTGTTTTTTCTATCAAAAAAATCACAGCCATATAACTGTTTCTTTAAAACAAGGTCTGCTGTTTTATCAGAAGCGGCACTAATTACATCGTTTTGCAGTATTCTTCCTGGTGTTTTTATTGAAATGGAAGGTGGTGGCGCACACTATTTTTTCCTTCCGGCATTATTTATCTCCTTGATTTTTTTATTATGTTCCGGGGAGCTGCAATCGTTATTTACTATTCTTGCTAAAGAAAAAAAAATTATAATTGTTTTATTGCTTTTGGTGGTATATGGCGAAAGTTTTATAAATGAAAGCTATAAATATGGTTCAATTTATAGAAGTGTTGCTCCCCAGTACTTGATTGAGCAGAGTAATATAAGAAAACAGGGTAATATGCAGATTGTAGATAATCGTTTCTATAAAACCTTGAATAAAATAAACAGAATAACAGAAGGGAAAAAGAAACAATATTGCTTATTTGTGTCAAAGAACTGTGAAATAAATAAATTATATAAAAGTAATGATTCGTTTTTAGGCCCCATTAGCCCCTTGGCTTTAACAGCTTATTTAGGGATGCCTATTGTAAATGACTTAGAAGAGGCTAAAAGAATGAATGTTGACAATATAATTATCTTAGAAAAAAATACATATAAAATCGTAAAATGAAAATTCCTATTTTACAATTTATTAAATTCTCAATAGTCGGGATCTCAAATGCTTTTGTTTCATACTCCGTTTATTTTTGTCTGGCTTATCTTGGCATACAATATATCATTGCAAATATTATAGCTTTTATTATTAGTGTTTTAAATTCGTTTTTTTGGAGCTCTCGCTATGTTTTTAAAAAGAAAAACGGAGAGTATCGAAACCCTTATTATACTCTAGCAAAAACATATCTAGCATATGCAGCTACTGGTTTGATATTAAGCAATGTTCTTTTGTTTGTTTTTGTGGAAAAATTATATATCTCAAAATATATTGCCCCTTTATTATCTTTAATAATAACAGTACCAACTAATTTTGTTATAAATAAAAAATGGGCTTATAAAATGTAGGAGAACATTTATGAAAAAAATTAGTGTTTTAGTTCCTTGTTATAACGAAGAGGACAATGTTATTCCTATAAGTCAGGCAATTGAAGAACAGCTTAAAACCAATTGTTCTCAGTATGACTATGAAATATGTTTTATTGATAACTGTTCTACTGACAACACTCGATTGTTTATAAGAGATTTATGCAAAAATAATCCCAAGATTAAAGCAATATTTAATGCCCGCAACTTTGGAATTTTTAATTCGGCATGTTATGGTTTAATGCAACTGGATGGGGACTGTGTAATCAATATTAGCAGTGATTTCCAAGACCCTGTGGATATGATTCCAATGTTTATTCACGAGTGGGAAAACGGGGCAAAAATAGTTTCTACACAAAAAACTTCTGATGATGAGAACAAAATTATTCGATTTATACGAACTTGTTATTATAAAATGATTCGGAAGATGTCTTCTATAGAATCATCCTCTATAAAACAGATAGATCATTTTACTGGTTTTGGTCTATATGATAAGACTTTTATAGAAACAATCAGAAAGCTTAACGATCCAATTCCTTTTTTAAGAGGATTAGTAGCAGAGGTTGGATATAAAATAACCACTTTGCCATATCACCATGCCAAGCGCCGAAGTGGTAAATCAAAGTTCAATTTTTATCGGCTATACGATGCAGCTATGCTGTCGTTCACAAGTTATACCAAAGCAGGGCTTAGAATCGCAACTTTTGCTGGTATGTTTATGGCTTGTGGCAGTTTCTTGATTGCTGTTATAGGATTGATTCGAAAGCTGCTACATTGGAATGATATGCCCTTGGGACTTGCTTCTCTTGTAGTCGGCGTATTCTTTTTAGGCTCCATGCAGTTATTTTTCATAGGTTTTTTAGGCGAATATATAATGAGTATGAATCAAAGGCTTATGAATAGACCTTTAGTAATTGAAGAAGAACGATTGAATTGGGAGAATGAGAAAAAATGAAAGGTATTATTCTTGCAGGTGGTGCCGGAACCCGGCTGTATCCGATAACAAAGGCTATATCAAAGCAGCTTTTGCCTATCTATGACAAGCCAATGATTTATTATCCGCTGTCGGTACTTATGCTGGCAGGAATCAAGGATATCCTTATTATCTCTACCAGAAGCGATCTGTTCCTTTATGAAAGACTTCTGGGTGCCGGAGAAAACCTTGGAATGAAGTTTCAGTACAAGATTCAGGAAACTCCCAAGGGCCTTGCCGATGCATTTATCTTGGGCAAAGACTTTATTGGCAAGGATTCCGTTGTTTTGATTCTTGGTGACAATATCTTCTACGGGCAGGGCTTATCCCCTACATTACGGCAGAGCAGAGAGATTGTTGAAAAGACAAAGAATGCAGTTATCTTTGGATACTATGTTAAAGACCCAACTGCCTATGGTGTAGTAGAGTTTGATGATAAGTGGAAAGCAATCTCCATAGAAGAAAAGCCCGCCAAGCCAAAATCCAACTATGCTGTTCCTGGTTTATATTTCTATCCTAATGATGTTATCCAAAAAGCAGAAAACACAAAGCCTTCTGCGCGAGGTGAAATAGAAATAACCTCTGTAAATAACGACTATATGAATGAAGACCGACTTAAGGTCCAGCTCTTGGGCCGTGGTTCTGCTTGGCTTGATACTGGAACTTATGATGGTCTCCTTGAGGCTTCAAATTATGTGGCCACAATCCAGAAAAGACAGGGACTGTATATCTCCTGTATCGAAGAGATTGCATACCGCAAGAAGTGGATAACAAAAGAGCAGCTCCTTAAACTGGCATCTGGTTATAAGACCGATTATGGTGCATACCTTAAATTTATTGCAAAGAATGTATTATGAAGTTCAATAATATCCTTATAACTGGTGGTGCTGGCTTCATTGGCAGCAACCTGATTCGCTACATCTTTGAGAAAACTGATTTCACTGGTCGCATTATCAACTTAGATAAGTTGACTTATGCCGGGAATCCGTTGAATATTGTGGATATCGAGCAGAAAGAGCATGGCAAGCGATATTTCTTTGAACATGGTGATATATGTGACTACGACAACGATGTACGGATCTTTAAACAGTATGATGTAGATGCAATCATCCATCTTGCGGCAGAGAGTCATGTGGACCGCAGCATTATTGGTCCGGGAGAATTTATCAGGACCAATATAAATGGTACCTTTGCTCTGCTGGAGGCCTGCTGTTCTGTCTGGAAAGATAGAAAAGATGTGCGATTCCACCATGTCAGCACCGATGAGGTGTTTGGCAGTCTTGGGGCAGTTGGTTATTTTACCGAGACCACAGCCTATGATCCTAGGAGCCCCTACAGTTCTTCCAAAGCATCCAGTGATCACTTAGTTCGTGCATATTTTCATACTTATGGCTTGCCGATTACTTTGACTAATTGTTCTAACAATTATGGCCCATATCAGTTCCCAGAAAAGCTTATCCCTGTGATGATCTATAACATGCGGGACAGAAAGCCACTTCCTGTCTATGGAGATGGAAAGAATATCCGTGACTGGCTCTATGTGGAAGACCACAATAGTGCAGTCTGGACTGTGCTACAGAATGGCAAGATAGGCGAGAGTTACAACATAGGCGGCGAGAATGAATGGGAGAACATTAAGCTTGTGAATACTCTGTGTGAAATATTCGCACAGGAGACTGGAGCTGATGAAGCAGAAATCAAAGGGCTTATAACTTTTGTGAAAGACAGACCGGGACATGATCGCCGCTATGCCATAGACTGCTCAAAGCTTAAAAAGGAGCTGGACTGGAGACAGTCGGTAGACTTTAACCGGGGACTCAGAAAGACAGTGCGCTGGTACCTGGACAATATTAAATGGGCAGAGTCTATCCGTTCTGGCGAATATCTTAAGTGGATAGAAAAGAATTATAAGGACAGATAAATGATTCGAATAGGTATTGTAGGCTGCTCTGAGATTGCATTCCGCCGTTTTATGCCAGCCCTGCAAGAGGTAAGTGATATATGTGCTGTTGCTGTCGCAGAAGAATATGCCCCGGCAAAGCTGGATGTTTTCTGTTCAGAATATTCAATAGATGGTATGGCTTCGTTTGAACAGCTTATTGAAAGAAAAGATATAGATTCAATATATGTTCCCCAGCCCCCGGCATTGCATTTTAAGTGGGCTATGAAAGCATTGGATGCAGGAAAGCATGTATTGGTTGAAAAACCGTCTACCACCTGTTTTACCGATTCAGAAAAATTAATTAAAGCAGCCAAGGAAAAAGGGCTGGCTCTCCACGAAAATTATATGTTCAAATATCATTCCCAAATTGGAGAGATCAAGAGAATACTTGCTTCTGGAGAGATAGGTGAACTTCGTCTTATCAGGGCAAACTTCGGGTTTCCTATGCGGGCTCAGAATGATTTTAGATATAACAAAGCATTAGGTGGCGGTGCTCTGCTGGATGCAGGAGGTTATACTGTCAAGCTTGCCACAGAACTTCTGGGATCATCCATCAAAGTAGATTCTGCTCAGCTGAACAAGAAAGCAGGGTACGAAGTAGATATGTATGGAAGCGCTTCTTTTTCAAACGCTGATGGTTTGATATGCCAGGTGGGCTTTGGTATGGACTGCCAATATATGTGCAGTCTTGATATATGGGGAAGTGCCGGAAGGCTGTTTACAAATAGGATTTTTACTGCACCAGTAGGGTTTAATCCGACAGTCATAATTGAAAAAGGAGCGGAAAAGAAAGAAATTATTCTTGCAGATGATTCGAGCTTTGCCCACTCTATAGAAGCATTTAAGGAAGAGGTATGCACCCCGGAAAAACGTCATGCAATGTATGACGAGATTCTTCTTCAGTCAAAATTAGTTGATACCATAAGAGAGAAGGGAACACAACAGAGATGAGCATCACATATGAGCTGATTCGTTCTTGGAAGGATAAGACTGGAAACGTCAACTCAATGGAGGATATATTTAATTGGGTTGCATTCAGAAATAATAACCTGAAAGTCGATATTCAGAAGATTCCATTTTCCTATGATGGATTCTGGCATTATGATGAGGCCGATGGATATATCCGTAATACCAATGGCAGCTTTTTCCAGCTGGCAGGGTATCAGGAGATAGCAGATAATAAAGTAGTCCGGGAACAACCTATAATTCTTCAGAAAGAGGTCGGGTTTCTAGGCATCCTATGTCAGATGATTGATGGCGAACTGAACTTTCTGATGCAGGCGAAAGTGGAGCCAGGAAATGTGAATGTTATTCAGCTTTCTCCAACTATCCAGGCCACAAAAAGCAACTTTACCCAAAAGCATGGCGGTGCTGTCCCTGCATATTTAGATTATTTCAAGAATGCAAAGAAATACACAATAATTGCAGATCAGCTTCAGTCAGAACAGGCTTCCAGGTTCCTGGGCAAGCGGAACAGAAACATTATTGTGTATGTTGATAAAGATGTAAAAATAGATGTTCTTCCCAGCCATAAGTGGATGACCCTTGGACAGATTAAGGAATGCATGAGATATGAAAACCTGGTCAATATGGATTCCAGGACAGTACTCTCCTGTATCCCTTTGTCAAAAGAATTGCTTGAGCCTGAAGAATTTGCCCAAATTGAAGGACTATTTGAGGACAAATCGTTTTTTGCCTCTGTTTTTGGAGGTTCTGACCAACCAAAAGAGCATTTGATTTTCAACCGCCTTAACGATTACAAGATGCTTAATGATTCAGAGTTTAGGACTGTTCCGTTGAAAGCGCTGGAAAACTGGGTTATTACCCCCATGGGAATAGAGTGTAAGAATCCATATGACTTTAAGGTTATATACTGCAAAATAGAAATAGAAGGCCGGGAAGTCCGCAAATGGGAGCAGCCCCTGGTGGAAGCAACGGGCATTGCCCTTTTCGGATGCCTGACAACAGTTGAGGATGGTGTTCGCAAGTTTCTGATAAAAATTAAACCAGAGACCGGCAGTTTTGATGGGGCAGAACTTGGTCCTGCTGTACAGCTTGAGTCTATAGCATTAAAAAATAAAACATTTAATATCATCGACAATTTTTTCCTAGAGCGGCTTGAGAAAAAGCAGAATGTCCTCTTTGACAACCTTCTTTCGGAAGAAGGTGGACGCTTCTATCATGAGCAGAACAGGAATGTAATTATAGAAATTGGATCAACAGAGGAAGCGGGAATCCTTCCTGACGGCTACTTCTGGGTTGATTATGCCACAATAAATCATATGATTCAGTTCAACAATGTAGTGAATATCCAGCTTAGGAACATAATGGCACTTATAGAGATATAACAGGAGCATCAGATGATTCCATTCAATAAACCATCAATAACAGATTTAGAGATATCGTGTGTTGCCGATGCAATGAAGCTGAGGCGGACATCAGGTGACGGACCGTATACTATGAAAGTATATGAGAAATTCAAGGAGATACTTGGCATAGAAAATATGCTGCTGACCACTTCTGGCACAACAGCCTTGGAAATGGCGTCTCTTTTGATTGACCTGGAGCCGGGGGATGAGGTGATTGTACCTTCTTTTACTTTCTCCTCTACTGCAAATGCCTTTATGCTCCGGCGGGCTAAACCTGTTTTCTGCGATATCAGAAAAGACACCATGAATATTGATGAGACTAAGATTGAAGCTCTCATAACCAAGAAAACAACGGCTGTTTATACTGTGGATTATGCTGGTTTTCCAGCAGAAGCAGACGCGATAAATGAGATTGCAAAAAAGCATGGATTGTTTGTAATTGAAGATGCTGCCCAGGCAGTAGGTTCCTCCTATAAGGGAAGAAAAGCTGGTACCCTGGGCGATTTTGGCTGTTACAGTTTTCACGAGACCAAGAATTACTCTATGGGCGAAGGTGGCGGACTGGTCATCAATGACCCAAAGTATATTGACCGGGCAGAGATTATCCGGGAAAAAGGAACCAACCGCAGGCAGGTGCTTAAAGGGATGACTGACAAATATACCTGGCATGATATCGGTTCTTCCTTCCTCCCTTCCGATCTTTTGGCTGCAATGCTCTACGCCCAGCTTGAGCGGTATGATGAGATTATGGCCAAGAGACTGAATGTATGGAATATCTACCATGCACAGCTTAAGGAACTTGCCGATAAAGAGCTTCTGAAGCAGCCTGTCCTTCCAGAACACATTACCCACAACGGACATATGTACAATATCATTCTTCCTACAGCAAAATGCAGAGATAACCTTGTGGCAAGGCTTAAGGAAGCTGGTATTTATGCTTATATCTGCTATGTGCCGCTCCATTCCGCCCCATTGGGAAGAAAGCTGGGATATAACCCGGAAACATGCCCTGTGACAGAAGATTATGGACAGCGAGTGCTTCGCTTGCCGCTATATGCTGATATGACTAGTACTGAGGCAGAGTTGGTTTGTGAAAAAATAAAGAAGATTTTGAAGTAATAACAATGAAAAAAGTAATGATTATTGCCGGTGGAGACTGGCAGATTGAATTAGTAAAAAAAGCAAAAAACATGGGATGCCAAGTATTATGCTCGAATCTTTATAAGGATTCACCTGCTTTCCCTTATGCAGATATCTGCAAAGTGGCAAATGTACTTGATAAAGAAAAAAACTTGGAATTTGCCAGGGAATATAAACCGGATGCCGTTCTTTCTGATCAGAGCGATATAGCTATTCCAACCGTAGCATACTTAAACAAAGCCTTAGGGTTGCGGGGAATAAGTACGGAGTTGGCAGATATTTTTACAGATAAATCTATGATGCGTCAATGGTGCAAGGATCACAATATAGATATCCCGGACTTTAAGAAATGCAGGACAATAGAAGAAGCTGAACTGATGCTGGAAAAGCATGGGAAGATAATTATTAAGCCTATAGACAGCCAGTCTGCACGAGGAGTATTCACAATAACAGACAAGGCAAAGTTAAAAGAATTATTCCCAATAACAATGTCATTTACCAACCGACGCAAAGAGATAATGGCCGAAGAATATATGGACGGCGATGAATTCACTATCGATGGACTTGCTGTGAATGGAGTTCATCATCCATTGTGTATTTCCATTAAGGAGATGTTTCCAGATAGTAAAAATGTTTCTATGAAACAGACTTATTCATATTCTCACCCTGTTTATGATTATGATTTGCTTCGTCAGACAAACAAAGCTTTGATTGAGAAAACAGGTCTGCCATTTGGTCTTACCCATACAGAATATAAATTCTATAAAGGCAAGTTCTATCTTCTTGAAATGGCTGCCCGGGGTGGTGGAAGCAATTTGTCGGCTAAAATAGTTCCATATATGTCTGGGGTTGATAACTATGCATATCTTATTAAAAACGCTTTGGGCGAACCCTTAGATGAAAAATCCTTGGAACATATCAAATTCCCAGAAAATCATTATGTGATTATGCGTTTCTTCGGGTTTGGAGAAGGAAAAGTAAAAAAGATACATGGTGTAGATTATCTGAAGAACAGTCCATATCTTATGGACTACAGGATTGCCATAAAAGAAGGGGATGTTTTGCACAAGCCTCAGTTTGGAAGCGAGCGTCATGGTCATTTCACAATATGTGGAGATAATAAGGAAAAGGTTGATTTGGAATATAAAACTATTTTGGAAAAGGTTTATGTGGAGTTTGAAAAATGAATAAAGAAAAAATCAGCTTTGTAATACCTTGCTATAATTCAACGAATACACTGGATGCCGTTGTAGCCGAGATTGAAAAAATGATGACGGAGCAATTGTCAGCATATGAATTTGAGATAATATTGGTTAATGATTGCTCTCCTGATGGTACAACCTATGGCAAGATAAAAGAGATAGCCACCCAAAAGACTTTTGTAAAGGGAATCAACCTTGCCCGAAACTTTGGGCAGCCATCAGCAGTTATGGCTGCTATCCATTATGCCACAGGAGATTATGTTGTCTGCGGGGATGATGATGGTCAGACCCCATATAATGATTTCCCAAAATTGTTTGCTAAAATACAGGAAGGGTATGATGTGGTTGAGGCAAAATATTCTCAGAATGAGAAAAAGAGCCTTTTCCGTAAATTTGGTACTTTTATGAATGAGTCTATGGCAACATGGCTTATAAACAAACCTAAAGGTCTTGAGTTAACATCATATTGGTGTATAAGAAGATTTATTGCTAAAGAAATACTTAGATACGATAACCCATATCCTTATATAGGTGGATTACTTTTACGATCCTCACAAAATGCCTGTAATGTTTCTGTTTCACATAGAAAGCGATTAGAAGGAAAAAGTGGATATACATTAAAAAAGTTATTAAGTTTATGGATAAATGGTTTTACTTCTTTTTCAATTATTCCATTACGATTAACAACACTATTAGGGTTTTTAATTTCATTTTTAGGTTTTTGTTTTGGAATAAATATTGTTATTAAAAAAATAATCTCAGATATGCCGGCTGGTTATGCAACAATAGTTTGCCTTCTTTTATTATTATTTGGTTTTTCATTTATTTTCTTAGGAATTATTGGAGAATATATTGGTCGTATTTTTATTTCACTTAATAAAAGCCCGCAGTTTCTAATAAGGGATAAAATAAATATAGACAATAGTAGGGAATAATTAAATGCGAATAAGCGATATAAAAAAAATAGGTTACTATATTAGGAGATTAATTAAGGGGAAATATTCTTTAAAAACAAAAATTCATATCGTTTTAAGATATTTTGAAATGGGAATCTCTATTTTTTTTGAAAAGCTGCGTGGACTGGATTATACAATGTTATATGTAACAAAAATGGGTGGCGCATATACAAAAACTCCTAAATATATTCTAAAACGAGTTTTTAATGAGTTTCCTGAAAAAAATACTAAATCTTTCATTGATATTGGATCTGGAAAAGGGTATGTGATTTCCCAGGCGGCAAAGGCTGGATTTAAATCTGCTGGAGGCATAGAATACGATTCTTTTTTGTATAATATTTGTCTTAATAATTTAAAGAAAGAAGAACTTAAAAGTGATTGTGTTTATAATGAAGACGCAGGACAATCCAATCATTTAGGTCAATTTGATATTTTCTTTTTTAATAACCCATTTGGACCAGAAATATTAAAGCAGGTTCTTGAAAATATTCTAGAATCACATAAAGAGAAAAAATGTTGGATTTATTGGGTAAATCCAAATTTTGGTTCTTGTAAAATGGATGTTATAGAAAATGCAGGATTTGTTTTTGTTAAAAACATAGAAGATAAAGTAGAGCCTTATTATACAATAGCTGTTTTTTCAAATATAGAAAATGACAGAAAAAAATAAATAAATGAATAAAAAGACAAGTGTTTTCTTCAATGCTTCAATTTGGTATATTATCGCTAATTGTTTAGGACAAGGGATAATGCTCTTAAGCAGTATTATCTTTACCCGAATAATGTCCCAAGAACATTTTGGATTATATACAACCTATTATTCAATTGTTGTCTTGTTTGCTCCATTTGTTGGAGCGAATCTGTTCATAGGATTGAACAATGGATATTTTGATTTTAAGGAAGATAGAAAAAATTTCAGAGCATCCATTTTATTTTTATCAGCATTAATATTTATTTTTGTAACTATTATTTCAATTGCATTTACTTGTTTATTTAATAAAGTTTCAAATAAATCATTATCGATAGTTATTTTGATTTTTGCATTGTTTCATTCATACGCCTTTTTTGTAATCACATATTATAATAATTATGCAAACATGGAAAATCGATATAAAATTAAAAGCCTCCTTATGATGCTTCCTAACATTCTTCAAGTAATCTTCGGGATTCTTTTGATTTATGGCATTAAGTCAAATTCTTATTATGGGCGGGTTATCGGAAGTACTATTGGTATATCTTGTTGCGCAATATTTTTATTTATAGTTATGCTTGCTGGTAATTATAACCTATGGAATACTATGTATTATTCATATGCATTAAAAATATCGATACCATCTATTCTAAGTTCAATATCATATATAATAATGCAGCAGAGCGATCATATAATGATTACTGAATTTGTGGGGGCAAAATTCACCGCAGTGTATGGTTTAGTCTATTGCATAGGAAATATTTTGTATGCTTTTCTTCAAGCAACTAGTGGGGCTTTTCATTCATGGGCATTTCATGCATTGGACTCAGGACGTTTTCTATCGATAAAGTTGATTCAGAAATGGTATTTATTCTTCTTTCTGATTTTATCTGTAGGGCTTCTTATGATTTCCCCGGAAGTAATTAAAATTTTGGCTCCATCCTCATATTGGGATTTTAGGTATATACCTCCTTTCCTTGCAGGATCATGCATGCTGGTGCTGAATAGTTTTTATTCTACAGTAGGGGAGTTTTATAAGAAAGCTGGAAAAGTTTCACTGTGTGTTGCAGCCGCAGCTGTTAGTAATATAATACTAAACTTTATATTTATTCCTAAATATGGTGCAATTGCAGCCGCATATACATCTTTTGTATCATATATATTTTTAGCTCTTTTAGGGCGAATTTTGATTCAGGTTGTTCATAAAGGGCTTTATTCAGATATGTTCTTCCTGTTTTTCTCCTTTTTTGTTTTTCTTAATTGCATATTGTTCATCTATGTCTGCGAAAGACCTATTTTACGTTATTGCAGTTATAGCGTAGTTCTTATAGGGCTTTGTTATTACGCTTATTTGAAGCAAAATGAAATATTAGGGTTGGTAAGGAAAAATGATAATACTTGATACGACAATCCGGGATGGCAGTTATGCTGTAGATTTTAAATTTTCATGCACAGATGTAGCGGCTATTATTTCTAAACTTGAAAGATTAGGTTTTGAATACATTGAGATTGGACATGGTTTGGGATTGAATGCCAGTTCCGCAAAATATGGTTATTCACTTCACTCTGATGTAGAGTACATGCAAGTGGCGCAACATACATTAAAAAGATCCAAGTTTGGTTTCTTCTGTATCCCAGGAATTGCCCGCCTGCAAGATATCAAATTGGCGGCTGACAATGGAGTATCTTTTGTTCGTGTTGGGATAAATGCCGATATGGTTGAAAAAACAGAACTATATTTAAAAGAAGCAAAAAAATATGGTTTGTTTACAACAGTGAACCTTATGAAATCCTATATTTTATCTCCAGGTGAACTGGCAGAAAAAATAGCATTAATAGAGGAATATGGTGCAGATGTGGCCTATCTGGTGGATTCTGCCGGATGTATGTTGCCAGAAGATATAGAAGCATATTCTATGGCAATAAAGAAGAAAACTGACATCATGTTGGGTTTTCATGGACATAACAATCTTGGGCTTGCTGTTTCAAACAGCCTGAAATGTATTCAACTTGGGTTTGATTTTATAGACTGCTCATTGCAAGGGTTAGGAAGAAGTCTTGGCAATGCTCCTGCAGAGCAGCTTGTTATGATTTTAGAAAAGCAGGGATATCCTTTGGATATAGATATCCCACGGTTGCTTGAATATGGTTATACAATTATTAAGGATGTATCAAAAAAAGCGCCAATGCATCCTTTGGATCTTGTATGTGGTTATTCCGGGTTCCATTCCAGTTTCTTAAAAGATATATATCGTTGCTGCAATGAAAAAAATGTTGATCCAATGCGGCTGATTATTGCCTATAGCAAGATTAATAAGGCTACAATGGACTATGATTTACTCTGTAAAATAGCAGATGAACTTCCAATAGATTTAGAGTCAAATCCATACAATTTCAGAGAATTCTTCTCGGAAAAATTCAGCGATTAATAAAATGAAAGGAGAGAATGATGAAAAAGGGTTTAGCTGTTATTTATGATCCACATAATGTATATCAGTTCTTATGGTACTATTGTACCTATGGCAAAGATATTGAATGGAGCGCTCTATGTCTTCCAAATAGCTATAAAGGAGAATATCTAAGCGAACCCTGTAGAAAATTAGGAATATTTAAAAAAATCTATAGAGATACGCAACAATTTGATTCAATGCCAGTAATAAAAAGGTTGTTTCTTTTTATAAAAATGGTTTTATATGCCTTAATAGGGCAACAAAAAGCATTTGGTAAAAAATTTATAAGTAAGTATATTGAAAACAACGATTATGATATTGTTGTTGTTCTGACTGATGTTGGGCTGATTTCTGGGCTCTTTTTAACCCAAGCTTCTGAAAAAGAGATAATAATACTTGAAGATGGAATGGGTGATTATGAAGCACGGGAATGGAAGAATATCCTAAAAAGCTTATCTCGTTTTTATGATATTCAGGGTTTTTTGCTTTCGTTTTTAGGTTATTCAAATATTGGTCACTATTACCCATTAAGAACCACCCGAAATTGTATTAAATTTTGTAGTCATCCAGATAAAATGCTCTATACAAACTACAAAGAAATGAGAATCCTCTTTGATTTCTCAAAAACAGATATAGTTTTATTTAAAAGCCTTCTGAAAAAAATATATATTGGAATAGAAGATTATTTTTCTGATAAAAGAGACTTAATACTTTTTACAACGCCACTGAATGATTTAACCCCAGACAAAGAAAAATATAATAAAAAAGTTGAACAATTTATTAATAATAATTATAACGGGAAATCTATTTTAATAAAAAAACATCCACGTGATATATCTACTTATATTTTTGATAAATCTATAGCTGTAGCAGAAATTGATAATACAATCCCCGCAGAAGTACTTTTACCTTTTTTGCAAGATATGGATATAATATTTTTTGGTCATTCAAGTACAAACCTATATCTGGTATCTTTTGGATATAATCCTTCTTTCTTTTATTTTAATGGGTTGGAAGAAGAATGCAAGACCGGTAATATTATGTGCAAATATAGATCAAAAGAAGAATTCAAAAAGAGATTATATTTTTTTGGCCTTGATAATAGTAAGATTATTGAATTATGACGGGAAACAATAAATATGGAAAAACAAACGAATAATGAACTTCAAAATATTTATCTTTTGCCATTTTTGATGGCATTATTTCAATTTTGCTTCCTTTTTGTTGCATTAATAGCAAGTGCCTTTTTCTTTGAGCAGAGAGTTTTATTAATTGCTAGTTTTTGTGTCTGTGTTTGGTGTTTCTTTTTTATTCGTTCAATCATTAAAGGCAGAATAATTAGAATAAATGTATATAATTTTCTTTTAATAATTTTGTTTGCTTTTATTTGTTTTTGTTTAATCAGACAATCATGGTTTTCTCATTATCTTCGGTTGGATGCCATTGAAAGGATTTTTGAGGGTAAAACTTTTATTGATACGCTTTATCATTCAGCTATTGCAGAAAGTATTGTGACCAACGGTTATCCTTCAATTCAGCAGAATGCCCCTACTCTTTTGCCATATCATTGTTTTTCTCATTGGATAATTGCATGTATTTCAAGGGTTTTAGGAGTCCCTTGTTATATCACTTATAATTATTTATTTCCAATACTTTTTCTCCCGATTTTTTTATTTCTTGTACAGAAGGTTGCGTGTATAGGTAAAAAATATTTTACAGGCGATTCCTCCTTGTGTTTTTGTGATTATATCCTTTTAATGGGATTCATCTGTGGTTTTTTTACAAAAAGGTTTCAGAAAAATATAGGTTGCAATATTTATATTGGTCTTTATAATAGTGAATCTTGTCTCATAGCTATTATCATTACATTATTATATTTTTTAGTTATTAATATTGGATATAAAAAAATAAAATCATTTGAAATTATAAATTGTTTTGTTATTATTCCTATTTTCACCCTTATTCTTTCATATACAAAGATTTCATTTGGTATTGTTTTTGCTTTGGGGGCTAGTTATTATTTTTTCCGGAAATATTGTTTTAAGAATATAAAATGTGTTAGTTTTGTTAGCTATCTTCTAGTATTTGTTTTGTATTATTTGATAACTAAAAAAATTTCGGTATCTTACCCGATAACAAAGACTGATAATAGCTTTATTCAATTGTTTTATTATCCAAGGCTCTATTGCAAAAATTGTTTTTACATTTTGTTACATTATATTTTTTTATTTTTCCCAATTGGAATAATCATAAAAAATAAAAAAGAAACTTTCTTTAATAATATTTTTAGCTATAAAAAAGAATGTGTATTTGTTGAAATGTGCTTACTTCTTATGATTGCAGCTTGTATTCCTGGATTATTATTAACTATTAATGGCGGTTCTGCTTTCTATTTTGTTATTCCTGTTTATATTTTTTCTTGGTTGTTGTTTATCAGTTCTAGTTCAGAAAGTGTTTTATCAGACTTTTTTATTACTCTTTTTAACAAAAAACAAATCCTTTTTAAGGAGCCTTTCTTTGTTGTAATAATTATGATGATTGTTTTCTCATCATGTTTTAGAGATATTCATTTATATGATTCCATACTTCAAACACTTCGTTCAAGAGGGTCTTTAGTTGGTTTTAGAAAAGATATTCCCAGGAAGATGAAAGAACTATTTATGCCAGTAGGAATATTGGGAGATAATAATTATAAAATATTCAATCAGGTGAGAAGTATTGTTTCCGAAGCGCCAAGAGATTATTGTTTGTTTCTTTCTGATGGCTCAGATTTTATTAGAAAGTATGACTATAATTTTTCAAAAAATACTTATAATAGAATTATTTTATGTAATCCAAATATTGCGGCAAGTGCATATATTGGTATTCCTGTATTAAACAGTATGTATGAAAAGAATGGCATTTTTTATCGCGGAGATGATCGTATATTTGGCCCATACGAAACTTTTACGGCATATTCAATGCCTCCACCATTATGCAAAGAGAAAGTTACAGAGGATACTATGATTGAACGGGCAAAAGAAATTGGGAAAAAGCATATTATTGTGCTTAATAAATGTTCGTATTCAATTATTGATGTAAAATAAATTTAGGAGGGTATGGCAGATGCTTTCAAATTCAACAATTCTTATTACTGGCGGAACGGGGTCCTTTGGAAATACCTTTGTTCCTCTGACCTTGGCAAAATATAATCCGAAAAAGATTATTATTTATTCCAGAGATGAGATGAAGCAGTGGAATATGGCAAAAAAATTCCAAGGCGATAAACGAATACGCTTCTTTATTGGAGATGTCAGGGACAAAGATCGCCTGTACAGAGCCCTTGATGGAGTAGATTTTGTGGTTCATGCCGCAGCAACTAAGATTGTTCCTACTGCAGAATATAACCCGTTTGAATGTATTAAGACCAATGTTCATGGTGCTATGAATCTTATTGATGCCTGCATAGACAAGGGAATAAAGAGGCTTGTCGCTCTTTCTACAGATAAAGCTTGTAAGCCGGTAAACCTTTATGGTGCGACAAAACTCTGTTCTGACAAGATTTTTATAGCCGGAAATGCTTATTCAGGCGGAAAGACCAAGTTTGCAGTAGTGCGTTATGGTAATGTAATGGGTAGCCGCGGTTCTGTTATTCCTTTCTTTATGGAAACAGCTAAGACTGGAAAGCTCACTATCACTGATAAACGTATGACACGCTTTATGATTTCCCTTGAGCAGGGCGTGGAACTGGTATGGCATGCTTTTGATGACATGGAGGGAGGGGAGATTTATGTTAAAAAGATTCCTTCCATGAACATATGTGATATTGCTACTGCTGTGGATCCGAACGCAGAACAGATTGAAATTGGAATTCGGCCGGGAGAAAAACTGCATGAGGCCATGATAAGCCCTGAGGATGCTTTCTATACCTATGAGTATCCAAACCACTTTAAGATTCTCCCACAGATCTGTGAATGGGGAGATATTAGAAAGTCAATCAAGGGGGGTATCCGTGTTCCAGAGGGCTTCAGTTATACATCTGACAACAATAAGGAATGGATGACAATACCTCAGCTTAGAGAGTGGATTGAGAAAAACAGAGCAAAAGTAGGAAGTATCTGATGAAAACAAAAGTATTGCTGTTCGGCTCAGATGGAATGCTAGGACATGCAGTGAATAATTATTTTTCAGTTCAACCTGATACAGCAGTTTATACAGCAGACCGGGCAAATGCAGACTATTCCTTTGATTTTTTAGATGATACAGCTGTTAAGAATTGTATTGAATCAGTTAAACCAGATGTCATCATAAATTGTGCCGCAATTGTCAATGTAGGATTATGTGAGTCAGATAAAGGGGCAGCATATCTTATAAATGCCAGATTTGTTCACATACTTGCAAGTCTTTGCCAGCTGTATGGAATTTATTTTATTCATATCTCCACAGATCATTATTACAGCGGGGATACTATAAAAAAACATACAGAAGAAGATAAAGTGGAATTGCTTAACGAGTATGCAAGAACAAAATATTGCGGAGAGCAGTTTGCTTTGGTAAATCCAGATGCACTTGTTGTGAGAACAAATATTGTAGGATTCAGAGGAAGAGAGAATGCCCCAACCTTTATTGAATGGGCTATAGGAACAATTCTGAGCAAGCAGAGGATGAATCTGTTTACAGATTTTTATACCTCTTCAATACATACAGTGCAGATTGCAAAAATCTTATATGATTTTGCCAAGATTAAACCGCATGGACTTTATAATATTGCTTCTGCCGATGTTTCGTCAAAGAAAGAATTCATTCTGAAGTTGTCGGAACAACTGTTTGGTTTTTATCCTCCATATATTGATGCCTCTGTGAACACATTAGATTGCAAAAGAGCAGATTCATTGGGACTTTGTGTTACGAAGGCGGAGGCTCTTCTGGGATATAAGATGCCAGGTTTGGAGGAAGTTATTTTCAGTATAAAGAAGGAGTATGAGAAGATAAAATGAAATATAACACCGAAATAAAAATTAATGGGCGGGAGCTTTCTATTTCTGCCCCGACTTATTTTATTGCAGATGTTGCATCAAACCATGATGGCGATTTAGCTTTGGCTAAGGATCTTATTTATCTTGCTAAAGAAAAAGGAGCAGATGCTGTCAAGTTTCAACATTTTGAGGCAGATAAAATTGTAAGCGATTATGGATTTACCCATCTTAAGAGCCAGCTTAGCCATCAGGCCAAGTGGTCAAAAAGTGTTTATGATGTTTTCAAAGAGTGTGAGTGTAACAGGGACTGGACTCTTGAGCTGGCAGAAACAGCCAAAAAGGCTGGAATTGATTTTATGAGCACCCCTTATGATGTTCCTGCTGTCGAGATGCTTGATCCCTATGTACCTGCTTATAAAATTGGGTCTGGGGACATAACTTGGCCACAATTTATTCAGTATATTGCTTCAAAAAAGAAACCTGTTCTTCTTGCTACTGGTGCTTCCACAATGGAAGATGTTGAAAGAGCTGTTGACACAATTCTTGATGTAAATAAAGATATTGTCCTTATGCAATGTAATACAAACTATACCGGCAGCCTGGAAAATTTCAAGAATATCAACCTGAAAGTGCTTGAGACATATAGTATCAGATACCCTGGTATGCTGCTCGGCCTGTCTGATCACACACCAGGTTGTTCTACTGTACTTGGTGCTGTTGCATTAGGTGCCAGGGTTATAGAGAAGCACTTTACTCACGACAACAACTTACCCGGTCCGGATCATCCGTTCTCTATGAACCCGGTCTCTTGGGAAGAGATGGTATTACGCACCAGAGAGCTTGAAAATGCGCTGGGATCTGGTATCAAGGTTGTTGAGGAGAACGAGAAAGATACAGTTGTGGCACAACAGCGGTGTGTCCGGACAAAACGGATTCTGCATAAAGGTGAAATTATTACCGAAGATGCTGTTGAATGTCTTAGACCTGCGCCAATCGGCGCAATAAAGCCATATCAGCTGGAGAGCATTCTGGGCAAGAAGCTTTCGGCTGAAAAAGAGAAAGGGGATGCCCTTTATTATTCTGATTTTGATTGAGAGGAAATGCCATGCTTAAAGGTGAAGTGACCGCTCTTAGAGCAATTACAAAAACAGACTTGCCACAGTTACTTATCTGGCGCAACAAACCAGAATACCGCAAGTTTTTTAGGGAATATCGGGAACTGAATGAAGAAAGTCAGGAAAAATGGTTTGAGTCAAAAGTAATGAATGACAACTGCACTAGGATGTTTGCCATTGTTGAGCTTGCTACCGGCAAACTTATAGGAGCTTGCGGATTATGTTATATTGATTGGATAAACCGGAATGCCGACTTCTCCATTTATATCGGGAAAGATGATCTTTATATTGATGACCTTTATGCCATTGATGCAGCCAAAACTATGATGAAGTATGGATTTGGAGAATTGAATCTCCATCGTCTTTGGTCAGAAATTTATAGTATCGATGTGAAAAAGCAGAAGATGTTTAAAACCTTAGGATTTGCTCTTGAAGGTTGTCATAAGGAAACCCATTGGACCGAAGATAAATGGGTTGATTCTTTGTATTATGGTATAACCGAACAGGGTTATCGTTCTTTATGGAAGTAAGAAATATGACAAAAGTTGCAATTATTCCTGCCCGTGGTGGCAGCAAACGTATTCCTAGAAAGAACATTAAACTATTTTGCGGGAAGCCGATTGTCGCGTATTCAATAGAAGCGGCTCGTCAAACAAAACTTTTTGACGAGATTATGGTCTCAACAGATGATATAGAAATTGCTGAAGTTGCTAAAAAATATGGAGCATCTGTACCTTTCCTTAGAAGTGCAGAAACCGCGAATGATTATGCTATCTTAAAAGATGTATTAAACGAAGTTCTTGGGGAATATCATAAAAGGGGCAGGGTTTTTGACCAGGTCTGCTGTATTCTGCCTACAGCACCACTTATCTCAGCTGAAGATCTTATAACAGGACATTCTGTTTTGGAAGAAAAACAATGTGTATCAGTTGTGCCTGTAGTTAAGTATTCTTATACCATTTTCCGTTCTCTAAAGATAGAAAATGACAGACTTGTTATGAACTGGCCCGAGAACTATCCTAAACGGTCTCAGGACCTTCCCGAAGCATATCATGATGCAGGTCTTTTTTATTGGTACTCTAAAGCTTATTTTGAAGAAAAAGTACCTGGATTTGGTGAATATGCCTGCCCGTATATCCTTCCAGATGAAAAAGTTCAGGATATTGATACAGAAGACGACTGGAAGATAGCGGAGTTCAAGTATAAGTTTTTAAATGGATAAAAGGTAACAATATATCAATATGGCTTTGAAGTTGAAAAATATACCTAAAACTCATATGTTTTTATAGTTATATTTATGCTAAAAGGACAATTATCTGAGCAAATTTAACAAAAATATTAATTAGAAAACAGGAGAAAAAATGGATAAATTTAATTCAGATTTAATTGAAAAAGAGATTTATAACAAGAGAAGAGAAGTAAGATACGATATCCGGGATTTAACAGTTGAAGCTATTTCAGAAAAATATGACGAAAGTCTTGAAAAAGAAGATACATCGAAAGTGTATAATTGTATTTATGTTCCAGATTATCAAAGAGATTTTACTTGGGATGAAGGAAGGCAGTCAAAATTTATTGAATCTATTATTCTTGGATTGCCTATTCCATTTATTTTTGTTGCGGAAAATAAAAATAGTGCATGGGAAATAGTAGATGGTTCACAAAGAATTAGAACTATTCATTCATTTGTAAATAATAATTTCTATTTGAAGGGTTTAGAAACATTATCAATTCTTAATGGTTTTTATTTTAAAGATCTCACAGAATCAAGGCGAGGAAAAATCCTTAATACAGCATTAAGAATAATAGTTCTTGATGAAGAAACAACAGATGATATTAAGAAAGATATGTTTGAACGAATTAATCGTGGAAGTGATTTGTTAAAACCTATGGAAAACAGAAAAGGTAGTATTCCTGGAGTTTTTACAAACTTTGTTTATGATTATTGTAAAAACAACAAAGAACTAGAAAAATTAATGCCATTAGACAAGTGGCTTGAAAGGCGCCAAGAAAGGGAAGAGTTGATTTTGCGTTTCTTTGCAATTACAGATAGAAAGGCATATTGTTCTGGAATAAAAGATATGGGGATAGCTGTATTTCTTGATGCGTATTTAAAAGAAAAAAATGAGTATTTGAAACAACTGAATGACATTGACGTATTAAATGTTTTAAATAAATATAAGAAAAATTTTGATGATGTTTGTGATTATGTTAATGAAAATTTCCCTTTTGGATTCCGACATGTATATAATCCTCAGACTAAACGATCAGTATTTGAAGCTATATCAGTTGGCGTACATTTGGGGCTTATTGATAATAAAGCAAAAAGAGAACTGGATAAAGAGTATGTTGTAAAACAACTTGAATCGGACGAGTTTAGACGGTATACTCATGTAGCTAATAAATTACACGAAAAGAATAAACTTGGTGGGCGAATTGCGTTTATTTATAAACTTATAACAGGGGCAGATCCTTCATGGAAACACTAAAACAAGAATTTAGTGATCTTAGAGAAGAAACATCAATAATTATTGAATTTGGTATTAACTTAGATAAAGGAATAAATGAAGGTAATAATATATGTTTGTCATTAACAAACAGAAAAGAAATTATAATGCCATCTTTAAAAGCTAGTATTGTTCTTATGCTTTATAATGCAGTAGAATCAACCTGTTCAAAATGTTTGCAGAAAATACATGAAACAATTTGTTCTGAATCTCTTGACTTCAATAAATTAAGCAAACACATTAGAAAAATACTTTTAACTTATTATGATAAATCAATTAATACCCCTTTTTTGCATAATAACAAAAAAAACAAAATAGATTATGAAATAGATAAGATAGATTATATATTAAATTATAAAAATTTTGGATTATCATATGAGGATATGAAAAAGAATTATGAACTTTTTAGTGGCAATCTAGATGATGCTGAAATAAAGAGTGTTTTTAAAAAATATGGGATAAAAATTGAAGAAAATGAAAAAGTATTAGGACGAATAAAGAATGAAAGAAATGATTTGGCTCATGGTAGAAAAACATTTGAAGAAGTTGGCCGTGATTATACTTGGCAGGAATTAAAAAAGAAACATGCTTCAGTTTTTGATTACTTGGAGATAGTTCTCACTTATGTTTGTGAATATATTTCAAATGCAAAATATAAAGAGAGTGATATTTTTTGAAACTGAATAGAATATTATAATAAGTAAATGCACAATTATGCTAGAATTCAGTGTTACTGGATTTTAGAGAGGCTTTTTATATGCCTTTTAAGTACATTTGGGATTAAAGTTTTTCAGAAGAGAAAGATGGTATAATTATTAGTAAATATGCTACTATTTTTTTCAATCAATTTAATATCTTTCTTGAATCTAAATATTCATTTCCTATTCCCAAAACTCTAACAACAACTAGTGATAATTTATATAAGTTAGCTTTTAATGAATCAGAAATATATAAATCGTATTTATCGAAAAGGCAATAAGTATTGGCACATCTATCATTAATAATGAAATATGGAGATAACAATGTTATCTGGAAGATTTGAAAATTGTTATGGCATTAAAGAATTCGATATGGGGGATGGTATCGATTTTTCCTTGTCAAATATAGCATTGATATATGCTCCAAACGGAGTAATGAAAACATCATTCGCTAAGGTGTTTGAAGATTTATCCAGGGGAGAGGCCAGCCGAGAT
Organism: uncultured Succinivibrio sp.; assembly: GCA_902772715.1. Classification (GTDB taxonomy): domain Bacteria; phylum Pseudomonadota; class Gammaproteobacteria; order Enterobacterales; family Succinivibrionaceae; genus Succinivibrio. The sequence continues at coordinate 11,755 of CACYBT010000294.1, read as the reverse complement.
CGTATATTCTCCTCTGCCATAACTTCATATTCTATCCGTTATAATGAGAGCAATTTTGCATTCACATCAGCAGATTCCGGGAATATTCCTTCTTGTAATGCTGTGTATGTTGTCAATTCATTTTCTGATAATTTTGAATTTACAAAAGAAACAATTAGTACTCTACTTGCTGATGAAGGCACCAGAGCTGAATATGATCATTTGATGGCACAGTTTTTGGAACAAATTAAGGGGCTTGAGGCGGCATTGGCAGTAAAATCAGGCTTTTCAAAAACAAAAATAAAAGATATATTAATTGAAGACCTAGGACTTGATAGAACTGCTGATTGGCCGGATATAATTAATACCCTTTACGCATTAATGCAGGAAGAACCCCCAATTGCCTATCTTGATGAAATCAGGGCAGCTGTTTTGTTTCATGAAAAGGCTTTGAAGGAATATGGGAAACCAGAGTTTAGGGGTTATATTCAGCAATATATTGAAAGACTTGGTGAGCTTCTTCAAAATAGCGAACTGTTGAATAATAATTTTTCAGATCGCAACGCGGAAACATTAACAAAAATTTTTTCAACAAACAATTTGTTCTCCGCTCATCATAAGATTGTTTTGAGAGGGGGAACAGAAATACATAGTGTCAGTGAGTGGAAAGCTGCCGTTGATGCTCAAATCCAGCGGATGTATGCTGATGAAGCACTACATGGTGCTTTTGAAAGGTTAAAAAAGAACCTTACTGCAAATAATGATGTTGATGCAGCAAGGCGAATAATCATTGAACACCAGCAGATTATTCCCTTACTTTTCGAAATCTCGAGAACGAAGAAACGTTTTTGGATTGCCTATTGTTCACAGTTAGAAAAATCTTTTGATGATTATTACAATGAAATCACCAGATATACTGAACGCGTAAGAGAATTGTATGAGCGTGCTTCTGCTCAGTCTGAACGATGGCGGGATGTGGTTGAAGAGTTTAATCGTAGATTTCGTGTTCCTTTTACTGTTAAAATAAACAACCAATCCAACTTTATTCTAAAAGACGAAGCCCCAAATCTTTCCTTTGAGTATAAGCGTGGTAGCGGTGCTGATGAACAAAGTGCAGATTTATCAAAAGATGAACTTTTACCTTCTCTCAGCATGGGTGAAAAACGAGCAATGTATCTAATGTATATTTTGTTTGATCTCGAGCGGATTCGTAAACAGGCTGCTGCCGGGCAAAAGCATCTTATTATTACTGATGATATTTCTGACTCCTTTGACTATAAGAACAAATATGCGATCATTGAGTATTTGGCTGATTTATCCCAAAATACTGGTATAGATTTGCTTATGCTTACCCATAACTTTGACTTTTTTAGGACTGCTAAACTAAGGTTGAACGTGTGGCGGAATCATTGCTATATTGTACAAAAAGACAATGCAGGCAAAATTTCAATGACAGAATTCCGTTATCAAAATGATTTCTTTAAAAATGTCATTATAGCAGGCATAAATGGTACAGATGTTTATAAACGGAAAAAGATGCTTATAGCAAGTATTCCTTTTTATCGTAATTTAACAGAATACACAAAAGGTGCAGATAATCAAAATGTGGATTATATGAAGTTGACCTGCTTCCTTCACTATAAAACAGAACCAATTATTACGAGTAATGTAACATTGTCAACCTTATGGGAAATAATTAGACCTTATGTCAATGGGGGTAATACAGCATTTGGAGCAGAAAGATATTTTGATACAATACAAGAGATTGCTAATGATATTTCAAGTGAAGATGATGATATTTCTCTAGAAAATAAATTGATTTTATCAATTGCATCAAGACTAAGAGCCGAACAATACCTAAAACAAGTAATCATTGCCCATGAAAATAGATGTGCTGACAGTTCTAAAAATCAAATGAGAGACTGGTATGAAAAAGCAAAATCATATCTTTCAGATAATGAAAAAATCCTAATGGATGATATTAATTTGATTACGCCAGAATCAATTCATTTAAATGCATTTATGTACGAACCTTTAATAGATGTTTCAATATGGACACTTAATGATATTTGGAGTAGGGTTAAAAATCTTAGAATAGACTGAAAAATTGAAAATAAGAAAAGTTCTTTTACCATTCATTCCTTATCCTGTGTTGCAACAGTACCGCAGGATAAAGCGATATTTTGTCTCAAAAGGACGAAAGTTTAAACCGACTGGTACTAATATTGCAGAGATAAGGAGGATACAATTAAACGAGGCACTAATAAGCGAAAAGCAGGTTGATACAGTCAAGATAGTACAATATCTGGCTTGGGATAATCCCTTTAATACTAATGAATATGGAAAGTATCAATTTCAGGAAAAAGAGTACAAAATTGAAGATAATAGGGAGATAGAAGTAAATTTCAATAATTATGGTTCTTGGACTTTGGATATACTATATTACAAGGGTAAAAGACTTGTTGCAAAAGAAGAAAGAACCATAGATGTGAAAGCTCCTGAATATAATATTTCATACCTTTCTGCAACATTACCAGTCGAGATTTTCCTTATAAATATGTGGGACATAACTTCGGGAAAAAGGCCAACGGTTGTGGGGTTGGAGAGGAATTTGTTTGACTATAAAGCACTACCAGAGAATGTTTATCCATTCCCTCTTGCAACTGAAGAAGAGCTTAATACTGCTAATACTGGTTTTTTTAGATATGCACAGCGTATGGTTTCTTATCTAGGAAATCTATACAAAACGAACCCAGAGGCGAAATTTCATCTGTACCTGTGTGATCATCAGGCATACTTTTCTTTGGCTTTTCTTTATGCCAATAAAGTTCCTGAAAAGAATTTTACAGTCCATATGTTAAGTGATGGAACTGGTTCATATGAAGCATTTAATTATATTTTCAGAAATAATAATGCGGAACAGATTTATAGGGCTATGAAAGCCTCATGGGAGATGTCAAAACAAGAGGCTATAAGAACTGGAATCCAAAGGTGGAGAAAAGAATCTTTTATCAAATGCGGAAATCCTTCTGTTTCCCAGACGCAAAAAAACAACTGCCAGATGATAGAGTTGTCAAACCGACTTGCATATGCTTATGTCATGGCCCGTGAAAATACCAATTTTGAATGGATTTTACATAATCCAGAGTTGCTTGATGCAGGTGATAGAAGTCATTTCCCTTTGGTGAACACAATCCAGAAGATTGATTTTATTGCAGGTATTAAGAGCCTGGGGAAACATAGGGAAGAATTAATTAGAATGATAGGGTTGGACTACTCTGTTTTCAAGAGAAGTTTCGATAAGGGAAGAAAAATATGTCTTACCTGCGGACCTTATCCTCCCTCGGAAAATGAAATAAAATATTTAGATTCCACGATTAATTATTTTGGTGACAGCATTGACTATTATTTTAAAGAGCATCCTAGGACAACAGTCACTTCAGAGCGGAAAAAAGAGTTTGAAGAGAGGGGCGTTGTTTTTCTCGACCCTAAAATCCCCACAGAAATGTATATGATGATAAACCCAAATATTTACTTGGCAGGGTATCTTTCTTCTGCTTTCCTTTCCATGGGGCTGCTAAAGAATCCAGATGAGCAGATATTATCAATATGGCATGCAAAAGAAAGAAGAGTAAAAACAAACTGCCTTGATTTCACAGCAAAAACTGCGATGAATATCGAAAATAATATAGTAAAGGTTTATGATAGATAGTTATAAAAAAACACCTTCACTAAAATTAAATGCAGTATTCAATGTCATCAGACAGCTTATGATATTGATTTTTCCTCTTATAACTTTCCCATATTCATCAAGAATTCTTTTGCCGGAGGGGATAGGAAAAGTTGCTTTTGCCCGCTCTTTTATTGATTATTTTATTACCATTGCAACACTAGGAATATCTACATACGGAATTCGGGAAGTTGCAAAAGTTAGAGATGATAGAGGACAACTTTCAAAGGTTTCTAGGGAAATTTTGACCATTAACATGGTCTCTACGGTCATAGCTTATCTACTGCTTTTTATTGCTATGATAAGTATTCCTAAGTTGGCAGATTATAGGTCTTTACTTGTTGTTATAAGTGCAAAAATTCTTTTTACAGCCCTTGGTTTAGATTGGCTGTATGGCGGAATAGAAGATTATGGTTATATCACATTACGTGCATTTATGTTTCAGATAATCAGTGTTATCCTCCTTTTTGCATTTGTTCATAAGCCTGAAGATTATCTGATATATGCATCAATAGCAGTTATTTCAAATGTAGGATCCAATATATGCAACTGGATTCATAGTAAGAAATATATAAATCTGTTTAGTCGTACTAGACTTGAGATTAAGAAACACCTAAAACCTGTTTTTACAATGTTTGCTATGGCAGAGGTGTCTAAAATTTATTTGGTATTAGATGTGATTATGCTGGGTTTTTTTTGCGGAGACTGGGATGTGGGTATTTATACTGCCGCCACAAAAATTAACAGAATTGTTTTACATATGATTACAGCTATAGGGTTTGTTGTGTTGCCAAGACTTGCCTTTTATATAAAAAATTCAGACGAAAAAAAGTTTCAAGAACTGGTCTATAAGAACTTTGATGTATTCTTTCTTCTCTCTATACCCAGTACAATAGGTCTTTGTCTGATTGGTAATGCCGCTGTATTGGCGTTCAGCGGAGAGAAATATATGGCAGCAATTCCAGTTATGCGTATTATGAATCCGATTATCGTTATAACCGGAATTGGCAGTGTAGTCGGAACCCAGACATTTATTCCTATGGGAAAAGAAAAATTAGTTTTGTATGCACTGCTTATCGGTTCTGTATGTAATATTTTCTTGAATATTATATTGATTCCAAAGTATCAGGCTATGGGTGCTGCGATAGCAACTTTGATTTCTCAATGTGTGCTTTCTGGAACTGAATTATTCTGGTGCCGGAAGATTGTTGACTTAAAAAGAGTAGGTCGGTTTTTTATGATATACTTAGGTAATTCCTTGGTAATGGCTATATTTGCTTTCATATGCATCAGGTTTATTCCTGGTTTATGGACAGGTACAATAATTGCTATATGTGTAGGTGTTGTCATTTACGGTGTTCTTCTTTTTATAGAGAAGAACCGCTTTGTAATGGATTTATTTAAGAGTCTAAAAAGGAGAATAACTTATGAACATCGCACTGATTAAAGCAGGTGGTGTTGGCCAGCGCATGGGTGCAGGGATACCAAAACAGTTTATTTCTATTGACGGAAAACCTATTATTATCTATACACTGGAATCTTTTGAGAAACACCCTAATATAGACGAGATTGTTGTTGTCTGTGTAAAAGGATGGCACGATATACTGCGTTCCTATTGCAAGCAGTTTAGTATAAAAAAGGTAAAAATGATTGTGAATGGTGGAGAGACATCGCTGAAATCCATTAAGAATGGTCTTGTTGCCATTAGGGAACACTACTCAGATGATGATATGATTCTGGTTCATGATGGTAACCGCCCCTTGATATCTCAAGAGATTATATCGGACACAATTGCAAACTGCCAGCGTTATGGTTCTGCTGTAGCAGCTATTCCTGTTACAGATGAGGTTATGGAGATTAAAGGAGAAGAGCTGGTCTCTACAAAGTTTCTGGATCGGAAGAAAATGTATAGGATTCAGACTCCTGATGCATATCGGCTTTCTCTGTTATGGAGCCTTTTTGAGAAAGCTACGGAAGAGCAGCTGACCAATCTAGGTGCCACAAATACTCTTATGATAGCCTGTGGAGGGACAGTTCATTTTTCTCAGGGGTCAGAGTTGAATATACGTCTGACTACTCAGGAAGATATTCTTCTGTGTAAATCATTGCTTGTGATGAGGGAAAAACAGTAATGAAGCAAGGTTTTTATAAGGTTATGACAGCTGGGCTACCTTTAGAGAAATTGAGAAAGGCAAAGATTCTTATCACGGGAGCCAATGGTTTAATAGCATCTACATTAGCCGAGATGCTGTATACGATTTCTCGAAAAGAAAAGTTAGCTTTGGAGTTGTTCCTATTATGTCGAAGTGAAGAACGGGGCAAAGCTCGTTTTCAGAATATTCTTGGAAATAATGTGCATTTGATTGTGCAGGATGTTGCAGAACCTCTTTCTGTAGATGAATATTTTAATTTTATTGTACATGCAGCAAGTTCTGCTCATCCGGGGGCGTTCAATACAGTTCCTGTTGATGTGATGAAGGCTAACCTCTTTGGGACTTACAATCTGTTAGAATTTGCCCGTATGCATAAAGACTGTCGGTTTATGTTTGTATCCAGTTCCGAGATATATGGCGAGAATTTTGACGGTGTTGAGATCTTCTATGAGGACACTTTGGGCAAGATTGATCCTGCAAAATTCCGTGCCTGCTATCCTGAGAGCAAGCGGGCCTCTGAGACTATGTGTGCCTGTTATACAAAACAGTATGGAACAGATACAGTAATTGTCCGGCCAGCATATATTTTCGGCAGGTCAGTCATTGATTCGAATAAAAGGGCAGATGTCTATTTTCTTCAGCAGGCACTGAGCGGGAAAGATATTGTTATGTACAGCAGGGGTGAGCAGGTCCGTTCTTACTGTTATGTAGATGACTGTGTCTCTGGCCTGCTTTATGTGCTTCTCAAGGGGGAGTGCGGAGAGGTTTACAACATAGGAAACCCAGGTGGAACGATTTCTATGTATGACTATGCTAAGAAAATTGCAGACTATGGCGGAGTTAAACTGATTTATGACCCGGATACCAGACCAGCTGGTACAACATTTCTGCAGACCAAGCAGTTGATACTTGCCACAGATAAGCTTGAGGGGTTGGGATGGAGAGTCCAGTACAGTATAGACGAAGGCTTGAAGGATATATTTAATAATGGGGATAATTAAGAAAATAACAAAAAAGTTTTTAAAAGAAATAATTGACGGCAATTTCTTCACTTGGATGTTGACAGTTATTTTAAATAAGTTGGGTATTCTTCTAAGTCTGATTGCCAGGGCCGTTTTCAAGTGGTTCTGCAAGATAGATTCTAATAAAGTATTTTTCATGACGCAGGAAAGTATGTTCACCTGCAACCCAAAGTATATAAGCGAGGAACTTTATAAGATTAGGCCCCAAACAGATATTGTATGGCGTATTCCAGATATAAAAGGGGATGGAGCTGTTCCATATCATTATAAGAAAGTCAGATTGAACTCCTACGAATATTTCAGGGAGCTCTATTCGGCTAAAATTATTGTGACAAACTCTTTCCTCTTCTTACAACGGCCGTTCTTCTTGAAAAAAAATCAGGTTTTAATAGAGACATGGCATGGTTCCCTTGGGCTGAAAAAACACAATAAGGAAGTTATAAAGTCAGATTCTCTTCTAAGAGTTTTTTCTTTGACCTATACAGGAAAGCGTACAGATTATTGCATCATCAACAGCACTCTGGAGGAACACTCCCTAAAAGAGACTTACTGGCCCAATACAAAGATGATGATGTATGGGCATCCAAGGAACGATATAATGTTCCCTGCATTCAAGGAAAAAAGAGAAGAACTTCGCCGGTCAATCTATAAAAAATATGGAATCCCGGCTGATACTCAAATAATAATGTATGCACCTACTTTCAGGAACTCCAAAAGCTTTGAATACTATAATCTGGACTATAGCCGGGTACTTGATGCCGTAAAGCAGAGGTTCGGGGGAGAATGGAAGTTGTTCCTGCGGTATCATCCTTCTATGAGACTTTTGGCTCTGGAGTTTAATTCAACACTTCCAGATTGTGTTATTGATCTGACCGATTATCCAGATATGCAGGAACTGGTGGCAATTACCGATATTGCAATTACCGACTATTCCAGCTGGGTCTATGATTTTATTCTTTCAAGAAAACCAGGATTCCTGTTTGCCACAGATATTGAGGAATATAAAAAACATGACCGGGGATTCTATTATCCTATTGAGACAACACCTTTTGCAATTGCACAGGACAATGACCAACTTGTTCAAGCTATCGAAAGCTATAATGACGATGAGTATCTTGATAAAGTGGAGGCATTTCTCAAGGATAAAGGTTGTGTCGAGGATGGTCATGCCAGCGAGAGAACTGCAAAACTGATATGCGATATTTTAAAACACTGAAACATATTATAGGTGAAACTCTTATAAAGGCACTTTGTCTGTCTCTGAGTCGTAAAATTGATTCTGATAAAGTTTTTGTCATGACGTTTGACAACAAGTATTCCTGCAATCCAAGGGCAATAGTTAAGGAGCTTCTTTCTAGAAATAACAGACTGAAGATTGTCTGGCCATATATTGGAAAAGAAGAGGAGGCCCGCAGACAGTTTCCCTTGGGAATTACTCTGGTGCGTCGTGGCAGCTTTAGGATGATTAAAGAACAGGCCTCTGCCAAGGTATGGCTTGATAATGCAATAAACTGTCTATGGTTTGGTATTCCAAAGAAGAAAGATCAGATTTATATCAATACCTGGCATGGGAGTCTAGGTATAAAAAAGTATTCAGGCGATGAACTATGGATGAAGATTGCTTCAAAAGCAGCAGATGCCACAGATTACTGTATTACAAACAGCACTTTTGAGGAAACAATTTTCAGAGAGAATCTGTGGCCCAAAAGCCAGATGCTTCCTTTTGGACATGCCCGCAATGACATTCTTTTCCGTACAGAAGAACATCACAGTATCCGGGAAAAGATATGTGGACAGCTCAAGATTACTGAAGATGTAAAAATGTTTCTTTATGCCCCTACGTTCCGAGATGACCACAATACTTCTTGGATGACTCTGGATTTTTCTCGTCTGAAGAAAAATTTGGAGAAACGGTTTGGTGGCAAATGGGTTATTCTTCTGCGCCTGCATTTCAAAGACAGGGAAAATGCCAGCTGGATCCCAAAATGCGATTCAGAGTTTATCTGGGCTAATGAACCAGATATGTATCAACTTATGATTGCTTCCGATGCAGGGTGTTCCGACTATTCCAGCTGGAGTTACGATTACCTGCTGTTGGATCGGCCATCGTTTCTTTTTTTGCCAGATCTTTCTGAATATGATGAAGAAAGAGGATTTACTTATCCAATTAAGACTACTCCATTTCCAAAAGCAGAAAACAATGATGAAATGGAAAAAATAATTCTTAATTATGATGCAAATGCTTTTAAAACAGCTAAAATAACTTTTCTTAAAGAGAAAGGTTGTTATGAAGATGGCAATGCAGCTGCTAAAACAGCTGATTTTATTGAGGCAATTATACAAGGAAATAACCGATGAATAATGTACTTATTTTTGCAGGTGGTGCAGGCCGCCGGATGAACAGCAGATCCAAGCCTAAGCAGTTCCTTAAGCTGTATGGCAAGGAGATTATTATCCACACTCTGGAGAACTTCCAGAACCACCATGAGGTGGATAACATTGTAGTTGTCTGCATCAAGGGATGGGTCAATTATCTCCAGAAGCTACTGACTCAGTACGATATGGACAAGGTGCGCCTTATTGTGGCAGGTGGAAAGACTGGGCAGGAATCTATTTATAACGGGCTCTGTGCTTTGTCTGACTTTGCCCCTGCTGATTCTATTGTACTGGTGCATGATGGTGTAAGACCTTTTGTCACCGATACTCTTATTTCTGAGTGTATTAAATCTGTCAAGAAAAACGGCTCTGCAATTACTGTTACCCCTGCGACAGAGACTATAATTGAGTTGGAAGACAAAAAGATTCAGAACATCACCGACCGGAGCAAGTGCTATCTTGCCAAGGCTCCTCAGTGCTTCTACCTTGGAGAACTGCTGGAAGCTCATGAGAAAGCGATAAAGGATGGCAATACCAATATGATAGACTCTGCATCCCTGATGAAGCATTACGGCCATGATCTTTATGTGGTGCAGGGGAGTGCAGATAATATTAAGATTACTACTCCTGCCGATTTCTATACCTTCCGTGCTCTGTACGATGCCCGGGAGAACCAGCAGATATTTGGATTATGATAGATTTTTCATCTTTTAAAAATTCATCTGTCCTTGTGACTGGCTCTACCGGCCTTATAGGAAAGGCTCTTGTGCATCATCTGAGCAGCCAGAGGGCTAAAATATATGCCTGTTGCCGCAGCTCTGAGAAGTTCAAGGCCTGTTTCCATGGCAGCGACAACATCATTCCTGTGTATGGTGATATCTGCAATCTGGATATAAGCAGCCTGGATGTGGATTATATTGTCCACGCCGCAGGCACAACCACCTCAAAAGACTTTGTAGACAAACCGGTGGAGACAATCCGTACTGCTGTTGGCGGTACCTTGAATATCCTTGACCAGTGCAAGGATAAAAAGCTTAAAGGCTTTGTTTATATAAGCAGCATGGAGGCCTTTGGGGTTACTCCTGCAGATAATCGGGATATTAGGGAGAATGACCTAGGTTATATAGATGTCATGAATGTCAGATCCAGCTATTCCGAGAGCAAGCGGCTGTGCGAGAATCTGTGTGCCAGCTATGCCTCTGAGTATGGTGTTCCGGCCAAGGTTATCCGCCTTGCCCAGACTGTAGGACCGGGAGTTTCTTATACCGACAACCGGGTTACTGTCCAGTTTGCCCGAAGTGTTATTGAGGGCAAGGACATAGTGCTTAAGACCGAAGGAAAGACCAAGCGCCCTATTCTGTATATTGATGATGCAGTCTCGGCAATCCTGACTGTATTGGAGAAAGGAAAGCCTGGTGAGTGCTATACAGCTGCAAATCCAGATACCTTCTGTACAATCCGGGAAACAGCAGAGACAATAATTCGCGATATTGCTCACGACAAGATAAAGCTTGTCTTTGACCTTGATCCTAACGCAGGGTATGCTCCAGACATCTGTCTTAATTTGAATGTAGATAAGCTTAAGGTTCTTGGCTGGGAACCTAAAGTTGGGCTGGTGGAATCATATCGCAGACTTATAGAGAGTTTGAATAATGCCAAGTAAAGTCCTTACTCCTGAAGAACTTCGCAAGGTGCAACTCCTTGAACTCAAAGTGCTCAAAGAGATAAAACGTATCTGCACAAAGCACGATATAAAGTACTTCCTTACCGGCGGTACTCTGATAGGTGCGGTGCGGCACAAGGGCTTTATCCCCTGGGATGACGATATCGACATTGCCATGATGCGGCCCGATTACGACCGTTTTCTGGAGATTGCCCCCAAGGAGCTGGGACCTGAGTATACTTTAAACTGTATCCAGCACGATAAAAAGCTGGGGTTATTCCTCAGCAAGGTGGTGCTCAAAGGTACTAATTACCGCAGTGTCCAGCAGCCCGAGACCATAGGGGAATGCGGGTTCTGGGTAGATGTGATTCCCTACGACCATATCTATGACAACCAGTTTCTTGCCACTCTCTATTTCCGTTTTCTGAATTTCCTGCTGGTACTCTATTCCAAGAAGAATGGGTATAAGAACGGTACAACCCCTTTGCGGAAGTTAGTTGCCAACATGATGCTTATCTGCTTTTTCTGGGTGCCAAAGGAATGGCTATGGAAAAAGATTGTGAATTATCCCTATAAGCTTAACAGGAAAAAGACCGGACGGCAGGCATATCTGGCAGGCCGGTACGGTGCCCCGCGGGAGTTCCGCAGTGCCTATCTTTTCGGAGCGTATACAGAGCTTCCATTTGAGGATGATTCTTTTATGGTCCTTAAAGAGTATCATGCTTTTTTGACCGAGCTTTTCGGCGATTATATGAAGCTGCCCCCTGTGGAGCAGCGGGTCACCCATCAGGTGGCTGAACTTGATTTTGGGAAATATTAAATGCATATAGTG
>CACYBT010000293.1 GCA_902772715.1 uncultured Succinivibrio sp. | reverse complement strand
GCACAGCCATCACGGTGATATAAATGGCCGTGAGACGGGTCAGCACTTCGCGGACCGTCGGGAAATCGTAGAATGTCCAAGGCAGCAGCATCCAGATGACAATCGCTGGCACGATGCTACACGCCGTCATCAGCACCTTGCGACTGAAAATAATGTCATCCCACTTCGCCTCCGTCTTCTTCGTCAGTCGCAGCACGATCGGCACCAGTATCTTCTGGCACAGCAGTCCTGCCATCACGGCAAGTAATATAGCCAGTATGACCAGCACCGCATGGCTGACATACGCCACAATATCTCCCTCCAAACCGCAGGCTTCAAGCACCTGCCTAATCCATAACTGAATCTTATCCATTGTCCGTATCTCTCTTTTGGTTGCAAAGCTACAATAATTCTTTCAAGAAAACAAATGTTTCAGCAAAAAAACGTCAAACATATACCCTAATCGCAGGAAATGCCTTTCTACAAAGGCCATCCGAGAAGGTACATGTTTGATGATCATATACCTATCATGTACCTAACATATACCTCATTATATACCTTATTATATACCTTCGATTTAGCAATTTGAATTCACAATATGACTTTTGGAACTCCTTGATAAGAGGTACAAGTTCAGGTATATAATAGGTATATGTTAGGTACATGTTGGAGCAACATATACCGTACCTCAAATCCTTTGTGCATCGAGGTTTCAGACGATGAAGGTATATGTTTGTATAAAATCTCTGCTAACCATTATTCTGCAAAGTATACCACTACCCCGCCCTGCCAGTACGCTTACAGGAATACTTCTGTGCGCCCCTATCCGCACTAGAGTGCGTCGCTTACGTACTGAATAAAGACACCAACTTGTAGAATAAAAGCCTCCTATTCAACGTTAAATTCTTTTTTATGTGCAATAAGCGCTTCCCTTCTACACAAAGAAGACTTCTGCTTTCAAAAGATAATACCCATTGCTGATGCCCCGTTTACCCGTAGCTGATCATCAATCGTTGGGAAGCAGATTGCTTGCCGTAGCCAACTTGATAACTTACCTCACTCTAACTTTGCAAGATGCCAGCAAAAGAGTTGAAAGTACCACCCTAAAAAAATAATAAGGTATACGGATAGCAATAATCACGTCATGATTCATTATAATCCTGACAGGATTCAATAAAAACACGTCAGGATTTAATTATTTTTAAATCGCACAATGTCTGCGTCAGTAGTCAATCCATGACATCCAAAATAATCAGAGGAATGAACCCAAAACGGAACCTAATAATTCCCATAAAATGTTAAAACAGGACGGATATTTCTCCCAAAATAAAAATCGGATGACTGATTAGGCGAGGTAGAATAGGATTTTCCTTCTTCGAATTTGTAAGCTCCTCCAAATGTCCAATAATATGGAGATACACCTACGGAACTTAATTGGTAAGCCCAGAAATAACCTCTTAATTCTAAATAATCAATTGTTCCTTTCTGCCCTCCTGCAGGTAAAAAAATCAAAGATCCATTACTGCCTTGTACTAACAAACCATTTACACCATTTGACACATAGGTATGTGTTTCAGTATAAAGCCCTAATTCCCTAACTTGTTCAATTGACGGCATTCCTTCTGTACAATTGCTACTTTTCATAAAGGAAGGATCATGATCAGGCCATGTTATGCTTGTATCGAATGAACCTGGACCTATAGTATGTTCTACCAGATGCGAATAGTTTTCTAATGTAAAAGTAGTTTTTGGCAATGTCTCACCAAAAGCATAATAATCTCCATAATTTGCTGGTGTATATGCTCCAGCATTACAACATCTCCATTTTGTTCCACTTGGTAAATTGAGATCTATATAATGAGGATGATGGTCATCGGGGCATAGACTCCAACTACAAAAACGTGTTTGGCTATAATACCATTCTCCTTCATACTCTACAGCAAGAGTAAAACCATAGATTGTATTTAATTTAAAACAAAAACCTAAAAGGTATTCATCTAACAGTGGTAGCTTAAAATCTATACTTCCGTCCTTATTTTTAATTAGGTATGATAATCTTTTATGTAAAAGGGTATTGGCATTAAGATTGGAAATAACATAGGCCCCTTCATTAATTATTAAATCGCACCTATATTTATTAGCATTGTTATTGTCATATCCCCATATTTTACCTTTAATTGATAAATGATGATCTTCAAGTATAGGTGACACTTCCTCAAGAGTAACCATCATTTCATTAATAGTAACACTATCAATATCATCTATAAGGAATGAATATTCTTTATCGACAGTTGACACAACTGCCGTTTTATCTGCATCATACATGGAATGGGTGATGCTGAGGACATTGGCCAAAGGGATAGATGTTGTAGTACCATTATGATGGAAGTGTAACATCTTGATGACGTTAGTAGAAAACACCATCAAAAAAAAAGCAGTAATAAACGACAAAACAATAATCCTTTTCTTCATTTCTTCTCGATTTTGAAAGTTATGCCATTAACATTCACCAAATAAATACCTTCTTTTAATGAGGAAAGAGAGAATACATATTCACCATCTTCCTGAATTATTTTCTTTAAAATGATTACGCCTCTAATAGTATAAATGCTGACAATACTATTAGATTTAAGAGATGGAAAAAACAAATTCTCTCCATCATACTTGCCCATTATTTTATCTGTATAAATACTCTTTATTCCGTCTGTTTCTTTATTTTCGTATGTATAACGGGCAAATTGATCCAAACTATATGTCACATTAATTGTATTACCAATGATTCTCATCTCCTTTTCATTAAATGTAATAGTTGGCTTTTCTTTCAATGCATAAGCCACTTGATTTCCATTTTTTGTCCATATCACTAAACAATTTCTTACGTCTTTTGCTTTTGCTTCAATAACAACCAATGGAATTATTAAGAGAAGCAAAAAAACATTTTGCAATTTCAATTTCATCACCATTTTACGTTTTTAATTATTTAGTTCATTTTATGATAGTAGCAAAAAAGGAGTGGGCAATTGTTTACCCACTCCTCCTAATAATAAAAATAATTAATCAGCGAGCTTTGCTTTGATGAACTCGCGGTTCAGGCGGGCGATGTTGGCGATGGTCTCGTTCTTCGGGCAGACAGCCTCGCAAGCGCGAGTGTTGGTGCAGTTACCAAAGCCAGCCTCTTCCATAGCCATTACCATAGCCTT
>CACYBT010000292.1 GCA_902772715.1 uncultured Succinivibrio sp. | reverse complement strand
GAGCATATAAAAACCGTGCCAAACGTTACTAATATATACCGCCGCAAATAATCAATACCCTTGTATATTCTCCCTATATTATGTGTAACATAGATGGCGCCATTTGCCTCTATCTTTACAAAAAAAATTATTTTTTTTATTCTGTTTAATCCTAACAATGCTATGATTTCAGATCTGTAGATTGCTGAAGAACAGTTCTACACTCAAAACGATTAAAGCCATGTTGTGGCATGCAATACATAAACATTGCAATTACGTGTGAGGTAGCCTAAATTCTGTATAGGTAACGTGACCTAATAAATATAGGTTATCTGTTGACGTTGCTGTAATCTGTGGTCCTAAAACAGAGTTAAACCAGCCTTGCGGTATTGATATAGTGTTAAGAACACCAAAAGCAGTGGAAATTTTCAAAGACACTGCTTTAGCAGATGAAGTTTCAGCATTGACAGAAATTCTTTTAAACGATCATTAAAAGGAGAGAGTGCGGCACTTTACGGTAGAGACTGTAGTGAGTCTGCCAATATTTATTATGACAACATTTATTGATGCTTTTATTGACACTGCAACTCTGAAAGAAAAACGAGAGGAAATCGAATGTTTCTATCAGGAACAAACGGAGCACCTCTCATTTGTTAACAATGAAGGTTATACACTTACTGCTGTCAAACTGATAGTAAACAATCCTAGGGATTTTCTGGTAATCATCCCTGGTCGTGGAGAAATCGGACATAAGTTTGCCGAATTTTTCTACACCTTATCGTTGCTAAAAATTGGAGCTGTAGTTATTTTTGCCAGAGGACAGGCACAATCAACAAGAATTCTTGAAGATCGTCAAAAATGCCATCTGCATAAATTTGAGGATCTGACATCTGACGTTACCTTTGTGTTAAATGCCATGAATATTCATAATTATAAGCTTTTAGCATTTTCACTAGGTGGTCTTGTCAGTTTGGATATCATCAAGAACGGAACGAACAAACCAAAGAGGGCAGCCCTAATTTCACCATATCTGTGGCCTTATTTTAAACTGCCAAAGTTTATACTGTCGGTTTTCATCATGATCTTTGGGACACTTTCTTTTACTCAAAATCTTTATACTCCACACGGCAGGGAATATAAACCTCTTGAATTTGACAACAATCATCATTCCCATGACAAAGAAAGATTCACATACTATCATGAGTACTTTAAAAATCATCCTGATTTAACCATAGGAGGTCCTACTTACCGTTTTGTGCGTGAAGCCATGCGCAAACAGTTAGAAATGCTGCACGACAGTTTTGAATTCACACTCCCGATCTATACGCAAAGTTCTGAAAATGACAGGGTCGTAGACACGAAAACCTGTCAAAAATTCTTTTTAGACCACCAAAAAGATAAGGTACCTCCTCAATTTGAGATCATTAAAGGTGCCTTTCATGATGTAATCAATGAAAGTGACGAATATAGAATTGAAACTTTGGCTAAGGCTCTAAATTTTTTATTTACGGAGTAAAATAATTAAATGTCAGAAGAATCACAAATTGACGAAGAAAAAAAAATACCGGTTAATATTATTACAGGCTTTTTGGGTAGCGGAAAGACTACCCTTTTGAATCATTGGGTAAATTCTCCAGAGTTCAAAGATACCTTGGTACTTATTAATGAGTTTGGTGACGTCGGTCTTGACCACGAACTAGTTGAGTCTGTAGACTCCTCAGTTGTCCTGTTATCATCTGGATGTATCTGCTGTTCACTACAAGGGGAGCTTGTTAAAAGTTTGGTCACCAACTATATTAAAGCTAAAAGAGGTGACTTACCGTCATTCAGAAGGGTCATAATTGAAACGACCGGTCTTGCTGATCCTGCAGGTGTTATTGCTACCCTCAATAATGATGAATTTCTTTTAGAGCATTATTATCATGATGGTACCGTCACAGTTTTAGATGGTATGTTTGTTCGTGAACAGCTAAAAAAGCAGTATGAGGCTGTTAAACAGATTGCTCTTGCTGATCTTGTGATTATCAGTAAAACAGACCTGATTGAGGCCGGAGAAATTGAGGCCATTTATGACATTACTGCGGAAATCAATCCTGCTGCTAAGGTTTTTCCTGTTGTCAAAGGAAAAATAACCCCAAAAATTCTTTTTGATATAGGTCCTTATAAAAACGATCACGATTCCTATAACAAAAGAGTTAGCGCCTGGCTTAAAACTAAATCTCAGGTTCGAAATATAGCCTCTTCATTTCGTCTAGCATCTGTTAACGGAGCCATCGGCATTTCTAAACCCAAAATCATCGCCCACTCTGATATTGATTCCTTCAGTCTGGAATTTAATGAACCTATCGAACCATTAGCACTACTAGCTGCTATATCAGACGTTCAAGAGCAATATGGTGACTCAATATTAAGAATCAAGGGGATACTTAATCTCAAGGGTCAGGACAAACCGATTGTAATACACGGTGTACAGGGTAATCTATACCCACTCTCAGAATTACACGAGTGGCCTAATACTGAGCGCAAATCACAACTAGTTATCATCTGCAGAAAAAGTGTTTTAGAACAGATTGAACTCATGCTTAACCGTGTTATCAATAATCCTGATGAGGCATCCTTGAGTTATTATCAGCAAATGATTGATGATATCGAAAGGAGTGATGAAGATTATTAAACATAAACTGCCTCTTAGACTATCCTTTAAAACAAAGATAGTCTTAATCCGTTCCATCTTTAAAAATCAATTTAATTTTGCTAAAAAATACGATCTAAGAGCAAGAAAGTAACTTTTATATGTATTAAAATTCACAATTACTTATTAAATACATCAATATATGGTGTTTTAAATGTATCTAGATAAGTTTCCTCGTGCATTTTGACGATTTGTTACATACAAAATAAGGATGATTAACCATGATTGAAAAAAAAGAAGGTTGCATGTATTGCGACGAGATTTGTGCTCACCGTGATAGTCTTATGATTCACATTTGTGATTTTGAACATTCTAAACTCTATCTATTCCGCGATCAGAAAAATCGTGGTCGTTGCATTCTAGCATATGATGGACACGCAACCGATCTTACAGATCTTAGTGAAAAAGAACTCAACGATTTTAATAAAGAACTTATGCTGGTTGCCAATGCTATTCATCACGCTTTCAACCCTGATAAAATTAACTATGGTTCCTATGCAGATACAGTAAAACATTTACACATCCATGTTGTACCGAAATATATTGGGGGACCTAACTGGAACGGACCTTTTTCTGATGCTGATCCAAAATACCTAACTGATGAGGAATACAAAGAGATAATCGCCATCTTCAAACAGGAACTTGGGAAATAAACCTAACCGTGGTTTTATGGAGAATAACGGCCAGCATAGTCTGTCAGGCTTAGGATAAGCGGAGATCGTAAAACAACAACCGTACTTTCAAGTCTGACAAGATTTAAATAACTTAAAACCAAAAAAGAAATATTACTCATTCTCTTTCACAGTAAAAAAAAATCCAGCATAAAACTGGATTTTGAATCTTCTCTAAAGAAAAGCAAACTATTTAATTTTGCCCTCTTTATATAAAACATGCTGACGAACAACAGGATCATACTTCATCATTTCCATCTTACCAGGAGTGGTACGACGGTTCTTGTCAGTAGTATAAAAATGACCTGTACCTGCAGTAGAATTTAAACGGATCTTCTCACGACCACCTTTTTTAGCCATTTTAGACTCCTTTAGATCTTAGCACCAGATGCACGCATATCAGCAAGTACAGCGTCAATACCGCACTTATCTATGATACGCATACCTTTGGTTGTCAAGCGAAGTCTTACAAAACGACCTTCACTCTCAACCCAGAAACGGTGATACTTCAAATTAGGAAGAAAACGACGTTTAGCCGCATTCTTAGCATGGGAACGATGATTTCCCACCTGTGGGCGCTTGCCCGTAACTTGGCAAACTCTGGACATGTTAGCTCACACTCCAAAAAATAATAAATCAATCACTAATCAGCATAACCATCCATACTGAGCAGTTATGTGAAAAACAAAGTGCACGCATTTTAACACAAATATACGCTCTTTCTCAAAATTATTTAAAAAATTTTGGGAAAAGCCAATATCAATATTTGATTTATATAGGATAAGGATAGAATCTATAAATTGTGCTTATATTATTCTACACTCTTTAATAATTTTTTCAATATTGAAAATTATTACCACTTATTAATCTTTAATATGACCTATAATTCTTATAGTTACTATATTTAAGGAGTACAAAATGAGTGAACAGTTAAAGAACCGTAAAATAATTTTGGGTGTAACAGGTGGCATTGCTGCCTATAAGGCCTGTACTCTATGCCGACTGTTGGTCAAGAACGGTGCAAGCGTTTTTGTCATCATGACACCATCTGCAACCAAACTAATAAATAAAACAACTTTTGAAGCATTAAGT
Organism: uncultured Succinivibrio sp.; assembly: GCA_902772715.1. Taxonomy (GTDB): domain Bacteria; phylum Pseudomonadota; class Gammaproteobacteria; order Enterobacterales; family Succinivibrionaceae; genus Succinivibrio. Next base: position 6,314 of record CACYBT010000292.1, on the reverse strand, counting down.
GGTCATCGTGTTTTTGTGGATATCTTTGACAGAACAGAAGATATTTCACATATAAGCCTAGCAAATGAAGCAGATTTGTTCGTTATAGCTCCGGCCACAGCAAATACTATTTCCAAAATCGTCAATGGTGCTGCTGACAACATGCTAACAGCTGCTGTTTTGGCCGCCATCTGCCCTATTGCTGTAGCACCTGCCATGAATAACAACATGTACAATAACGTTGCAACACAGGAAAACCTCAACACCTTAAACAAACGTGGAGTTTATATTCTTACACCTAACTACGGTAATCTGGCCTGCGGATCTGTTGGGACAGGGCGCATGAAGGAACCTGAAGAAATTTTTGACGATATTTGCTCTATTTTGGCACACCGTCTTACCAGCAAGAGTGAAACTGAAGGATTACCTAACTATCAAGGAAAACTACCATCTCCAGTCAAACCACTCGAATTATCACAAACCAAGCTTCTACCTAAAGCCTATGGTGTTGGCTTTAAAGTGCTTATCACTGCCGGCCCAACAGTTGAACCTATTGATCCTGTACGCTATATTTCCAATTATTCATCTGGGAAAATGGGGTATATGCTTGCGCAAACCGCTCAAGCCCTGGGTGCAGAAGTTACCTTAGTATCAGGCCCAGTTAATCTTGACTGTCCTAAAGGTGTGCGTAAAATCGATGTAAAGACCGCAATACAGATGTTAAGTGCGGTTGAAGATTACGCACAGAGATCAGATATCGTTATTGGATGTGCTGCAGTTGCCGATTATCGAGCACAAAATGTAGCCTCCTGCAAACTCAAAAAAGAGGACGACCAAGATAGTCTTTGTTTAAACCTTGTCAAAAATCCTGATATTATTGCCACCGTAGGTAAGCTTGAACATAATCGTCCATTTACCGTGGGCTTTGCCGCAGAAACAGAAAATGGAGTCAATTACGCTATAGAAAAATTGCACAAGAAACACCTTGATTTAATTGTCCTCAATGATGTTTCCAAACCAGATATCGGATTTAATGCCGATGACAACGAAATAACAGTGTTCGATAAAGATGGACAGATTGCACATTTTGGAAAACAGTCTAAGGCTATAATTGCCCAATACCTCATGGAACTAATTTTCAAAACCTGCAAAAAGAGCAAAGATTAAATGCTGAATATAAAAATTAAGATCCTAGATAATAGACTGGTAAAGGATTTTAGTTTGCCTAACTATGAAACCATTATGTCGGCAGGAATGGATCTTAGAGCAATGACGGAAAATGATTTTGTACTTAATCCTAATGAAGTCAGGCTTATTCCCACAGGCTTTGCTATGTATATAGCCGATCCTAATGTTACCGCGCTGGTAGTACCTCGCTCGGGACTTGGTTATAAACATGGTATCGTACTGTCAAATCTTGTTGGAGTAATTGACGCCGATTACCAAGGACAGCTTATGGTACCACTGTGGAATCACAGTACAAAACCTTTTACTGTTAGGGTAGGAGACAGAGTTGCGCAAATGCTCTTTATTCCAGTATTGCATCCAACTTTTGAAATTACTGAGGAATTTTCTAGTCCTTCTGCACGAGGTACAGAAGGATTTGGCTCAACTGGAAACAGGTAGGCTTAACGAGATTGCAGGATTTGCTTGAATCTAGCAATTTCTTTTTGTGTCTGTCCTATAGCCACACCTCCTACCACATTACGTTTGGCAATAATGTTCTCAAGTTTAAGATACACATAAACCTCATCATCAACATCATTAAAGAATTCGCGATACTCATCTAGACTTAGGTTTTCTAAAGGTTTTTCTTTGGATATAGCATAGAGAACCACACGACCGACTATAGAATGAGCCTCACGGAAAGGGATGCCTTTCTTCACAAGGTAATCAGCAAGTTCTGTGGCATTTGAGTAACCTCCTAAAGCAGCCTCCACTGATTTATTTTCATTAAGTTGAATATCACTTAACACCAGTGTTGCCATGCAGATGCTATCATCAAGAGTATCCATGGCATCAAAAAGACGTTCCTTATCTTCCTGCAGATCTTTATCATAGGCAAGAGGAAGCGCTTTACAGGTTACCAGCATACCGCTTAATGCTCCGACAACCCTACCGCATTTACCACGAATAAGCTCCAAAGCATCTGGATTCTTTTTCTGTGGCATTAGGGATGAACCGGAAGTAACCTTATCTGATAGCTCAACAAAACGACATTCGCCTGAATTGTAAATAATCAGATCTTCGGCAAATCTTGAAAGGTGTACCATACAAATACTAGCACATGAAAGTAATTCCATGACGTGATCGCGATCGGATACAGCATCCAAACTATTATGGGTACAATCTGCAAATCCTAAAGATTTGGCTAAGGCTTCACGATCAATATTGTAGGCAGTACCAGCAAGAGCTGCAGAACCTAGCGGACAGGTATTAAGCAGATTTTTTGCATTGACAAGTCGCTGATAATCGCGCTCAAACATCGCAAGATAGGCTAATAACCAGTGAGAAAATGTTACCGGTTGAGCGCGCTGTAAATGGGTATAGCCTGGAAAAATCTTACCCGAAAATGCTTCTGACTTCTCTAAAAGAGTCTTTTCTAGGCTAACAAGGCTGTTTAAAGTAATATTAATACTCTTTCGGCACCACAGTTTCAGATCAAGTGCCACCTGATCGTTGCGACTTCTGCCAGTATGCAGTTTTTTCCCAAGATCACCCACTTTCTCAATAAGACGACGTTCCACATAAGAATGAATATCCTCATCATCCGCCTGGGCAATCTTATCAAGATCCTCTCCAAACTCTTGTAACAGTTCATTTAAAGCCTGTTTAAGGTCCTCATATTCTTTAGCCTCAAGAACTCCTGCCTTAAAAATAGCATATGCCCAGGCAATAGAACCTTCGACATCTTCAATAGCCAAACGATAATCAAACTTCAAAGAGTCATTGTAATCCTTAAACCTTTGGTCAGGTCCTTGTGTAAATCTACCGCCCCATAATGCCATATAAACCTCACGACAATACTCGTTGCCAATCATAACCATGATTAGCTAAAAAACATCTAGTTATAACAAAATACGGTCCACCAATTTCTCAATGAACCGTATCTTAAAGGATTACTTTTATTGACTATTTACCTTTCTGCATCTTGTTAATAGCACGGATGCGATATGGTAAAGAATATAGTCTGATGAAGCCATCACCGTCTGCCTGGCTGTACACATCATCAGCACCAAATGTTACGTAGTCAAAATTAAACAAGGAGTTTGGAGAATCCTTTTGGATAATATCCACATTACCCTTATATAATCTAACTACAACCTTACCGTTTACATCTTTAGCACATTCATCGGCAGCAGCCTGTAAAATCTCACGAAGACGTGTAAACCATCTGCCGTCATATACCAATTGTGCAAAGTCTACAGCAAGGTGATCACGATATACACGAGTGGTCTTATCCAGAACCAACTGCTCAACTGCCCTTAATGCCTTGAAGATAATAGTTCCGCCTGGGGTTTCATAGCAACCACGTGATTTCATACCGACAAGACGATTCTCAGTAAGATCGATACGACCAACACCATGCTTGGCGCCACGTTCATTTAAGGCAGAAATTACCTCAAAAGGAGACATCTCTTTGCCATCAATCTTGGTCACGCAACCATTTTCAATGGTCAATTCAAAAGTATCAGGTGTATCAGGAGCTTTCATAGGATCACAGGTCCATACCCAGATATTCTCAGATGGAGCATTCCAGGTATTCTCCAGCTCACCACCTTCTGTAGAAATATGCAGACAGTTGGCATCACGGCTGTAAATCTTCTTTAGAGTAGCCTTGCAAGGAATATTACGGGCATTAAGGTAAGACAGTAACTCCTCACGGGATCTTAAATCCCAGATCCTCCAAGGAGCAATTACGTCCAGCTGTGGAGCTAGAGCGGCAACAGCGGATTCAAATCTTACCTGATCATTACCTTTACCAGTTGCTCCATGAGATACAGCATCAGCACCTTCACTTAAAGCACATTCAACCATAGCCTTGGCAATAATAGGTCTGGCAATGGCTGTACCAAGTAGATACTCTCCCTCATAAAGAGCGCCAGTCTTCATCATCTCAAAGACATAATCCTTGACAAACTCTTCTCTCAAATCCTTAATTACGCACTTGCTGGCACCAGACTGTTTGGCTTTTTCTTCAATACCTTCAAGATCTTCTCTTTCCTGACCAACATCGGCTACAAAACAAATAACTTCACATCCGTAATTCTCCTTTAGCCATGGAACGATAGTTGAAGTATCAAGTCCCCCTGAATAGGCTAACACTACTTTTTTGTACTGTTTTTTTTCTTTATTTTGCATATTATTTCCCTCAATTATTTATGCATTAATCAATTTAGCAAGTACTGCCATATGTATATGTAAACGATTTTCTGCCTCGTCAAAAACTACTGATTTATCACCATCCATAACTTCATCAGTAATCTCGTAACCACGATGAGCAGGTAAACAGTGCATCACAATTTGGGCACCTGACTGCTTTACAAGATCATCATTTACCTGATAAGGCATATATTTCTTTTTAACCTTCTCTAATGGAGTATTGTCTCCCATAGATACCCAGGTATCAGTATACAGCACGTCAACGTCCTTTAATTTGCTGATATCATTCTCTACATTGAGTATGCAACCATTCTTTTTTGCTATTTCATTAGCCTTAATATAGACTGCAAGATCTGGAGCGCAGTTCTCAGGACAGTAGCAAGTCACATTCGCACCTAAAATGGCACCAGCCACAAAAAGAGAATTAGTAACATTATTACCGTCACCAACATATGCAACCTTAAGTCCAGCCAATTTGGATAAGTGTTCTCTCATAGTCAGGTAGTCAGCCATCGCCTGAGCAGGATGATAAAGATCAGAGAGTGCATTGATAACAGGTACAGTTCCATATTTTGCCAGTTCTTCTAAGGTACTCTGAGCATAAACACGACCTACAAGACAATCTACCCATCTACTTAAATTCTGAGCATAGTCAGCAATTGATTCACGATTTCCCAAGTCACCATTCTGCAGGTCAAGATAAACACCATGACCACCTAAACGAAAGAAAGCCAGTTCAAAAGTGGTTCTAGTACGCAGGGAAGGCTTCTCAAACATAATAGCGCCACTTCTGCCCTCAAGAACATGCTTATACTTCTTTGGATCTTTTTTCATGTCTGAGGCTGTATCAAGGATCTCTAAATATTCATCCTGGTTAAATTCAAACCCTGTCAAAAGGTGTTGCATTACTCACTCCGTCATTACAAATATCAATTCAATATTACAAGTAAAACAGTTAACTATTATAAAAAATCTAGCATATGAAAAAAGCCGTCTTTGTGCTAGAAAATTATTGTTGCATTATTTTAGTGCGTTTCACTGGGCGTTATAGGAAAGAAAATTAAGGTGTTTCATGCTCAAACACAGGGCTGCAATTGAACGAGCTTCACTCAAAGGAGAATCTTTAGCAAAAATAAGTTCCATGGCTTCTTTAGGTGTAACTTTGATAATTTCAATAGGTTCAGGTTCATCGCCTAAAAGACGCTTTGCATACAGCTCAGTACACAAAAAAATGAACATCTTTAACTGCAACATGCCCGGAGCCACAGTTATCTCATTCCGCAACAATTCAATTTTTCCGGCGCCGTAGCCAATCTCTTCTTCTAACTCACGATTACAGGCACTTATAGGATCTTCACCAGCATCTATTTTACCTTTGACAAATCCTAACTCATAACGCTCAAAACCGCATGCATACTCAGAGGTTAAATAAAAATGAGTTCCGTCAAAAGGCACAGCAAGAATCGCGCCTCTGCCTCCGGCAATACGCTCATAGGTAAATACTCTGTCGTTTGAAAACTGCAAATCCAGCTGGTCGACCGTAAAAAACTTTGAAACCTTATGTCTTCTTTTAGAAAGTACTTTAGGAGTCGATTTGTTCAATGACGAAAAATCCATATTCACCTACTCATTAAGCCTAAAACTGTAGTAAAAATACCTACCTTAGCGAATACCCACCGACAGAAACTTTATAAGTATAACGTACATACAAAATTTCTCTCTGTATCATAGATCGTTACGCTAGCATTTTACATCTATAATCAATTGCTATGATAGCGGCTTTAAAATTTAAAAGTTCTTTGCAATCCACGTGCAAATGATGTTCATTGTGCACACTTACTACCTTAGAGTCTACAAAGATTTTTTATTGGCTCTGTTGTAGAATTGTGTTGATACAACATAATCTACAACTATTTATAAATCGAAATTTAACGGTTAGCCAAAACCAAGAG
>CACYBT010000291.1 GCA_902772715.1 uncultured Succinivibrio sp. | reverse complement strand
TTCTTCTGCTCTTTTGGCATCGTTAAATCTGTCAAGAGTTCCTACAAGATATCCCGTAACTCTTCTTATTCTTTCAAATTTAACGCCCTCTCCAACAATACCATTGCGTGGTTTTAATCTGGTATACATAATATTTCCTCTCATGAAAAATGCCATATCTGATATTGCTGTAGTCTTGATGTAGTATGAATATTATGGTTGATCCTTTCATATACTGTGATGGCTTACATAATATATGAAAATCATGTTTTCATTGTAGTCAGAATTGCGCGAAAGCGCAGAAAAATAAACCAAAAGTGCAATGTATATCAAACATTTTAAGTCAATTGCCCAGACCCATAAAGGGGCGTGGCTTCAACCGAATTAAGTAAGGTGAAGATCATATGCAAAAAATCGTCTTTAAATTTAATTCATGTGATGAAGGACAAACAATGTGAAGAGTGTGAGCGTTATTTTCTACGCAAGCCTCTTATATTCAAAAGGAGTATTTGGAAGATTGAAAGTGGCCCTTGTCAAGAGATAGAACCATGGCAGTTCCTAAGAAGACAGAAGTTTTATGAACCTCACGCGATTTTAGACTCTCACCCTGAGTAGAGCAAAGTGATGAGCTTCCGCGGTATTCTCCTCCTGCTTTAAGAGGAGGAGAATACAATGTCTTAAGATACGATTATATGACACGCTTTAGAATGGCAATTCATCATCAAGTGTGGTGGCGGCCACATCTGGATTGTTTGGTGTACTCTGAGAGAAGGCAGGAGCAGAGTTAAAACCATTGTTTACATTTTGAGCATTTGACATGTTTTGAGGAATGGCAGAGGCATTGTTAAAATTCTGAGTTTTGGCAGTGCTGCTCCCATAGTCCATTTCATGGTTCTGTCCTTGATATCCAGTATTGCTGTTAGCATTATATTGCTGATTGTTAAAATTCTGATTTTGGTATGATGAAGAACCAGCACCTCCATTGCCGTAGATATTTCCGTTGTTGTATGCGCGCTGGGAACTGTTGTAATTTGGACGCTGCAAGGTGTTATTGCTGTAAGTATTCTGGGACTGAGCATAATCATCATCACGCTGACCATAAGCTCCGGCGTTCTGATTGTCCTGACGTGAACCGAGCATGAGAAGTCCATTTGGGTCGCATACCACTTCTGTGGAGTATTTCTTCTCTCCGGTATTTTTATCTTCGTATGAACGAGTGCGAAGTTTTCCCTCAATATGGACTTGTGAACCTTTGTGCAGGTAGTTTTGCATGATCTCTGCAGTTCGTCCAAAGGCTACAACCCTGACCCATTCGGTTTCATTGATTAGATTCCCTGTCTGCTGATCCCGACGTACTTCATTGATAGCCACAGTGATGTTTGCCACAATAGATCCGGTTGATGTGTTTCTTATCACCGGCTCGTCACCTAAATTACCAATCAGAAAAACGCGGTTATATCCGTTTGCCATAAATTGCTCCTAATACTATAAAAGTTTCGTAGATTTAATTTAAAGTTTCGAAAAAATACGGTTTGTCACGATACTGCAAAAAGAGTTCTTTCGTGGATCTGCAACCTCATCCGCCAAAGCCTCATTTTTCACGGTATGTTTAAAAAAAACTGCATAAAAAATCAGAAATATTTTTGTTCGTCATTTTGACATTGTCATAGTTTTAAAGCAAGAAATGACAAAATTTAATTTTGGATAAAATTATATTTTTTTTCTTGAATTAAAAAAAAACATCCCCATATAGGAGAATGTTGAAGTTTTATTAGTTCATGATGAAATATCTTTTGAACAGGGTGATGTCCGGGCCCAGTTGCCGGGCGATTTAATGTGCGGTGTAAAACCGTGGAGAAACAAATGAAATTAGTTCCTTTGTATGATCGCGTTATTGTTAAACCAGTTGAAGAAGAAGCAAAATCCTCAGGAGGCATTCTTTTAGGTAGTGCTGCTGAGAAAGTTACACGCGGTAAAGTAATTGCAGTAGGTAAAGGTCGTGTTTTAGATAATGGCTCTGTTGCCCCATTAAGTGTTAAAGAAGGGGATACTGTAATCTATAACGAGGGTTATGGCACCAAGAAAGAAAAATTGAACGGTGAAGATGTTCTTATTCTTTCAGAGACAGATATTTTTGCAATTGTTGAAGATTAGTATTGGATATTTAATTTAAGTAAATTTTAGGAAAAGAAAATGTCAGCAAAACAGGTTGTTTTCGGAAATGATGCCCGTTCTCAGATGTTAGAGGGCGTAAATACATTAGCAAATGCCGTAAAAGTCACTTTAGGACCAAAAGGTCGTAATGTTGTTTTAGACAAGAGTTACGGTGCTCCTCTTATCACCAAGGATGGTGTAACTGTTGCCAAGGAAATTGAATTAGAGGGTAAATTACAGAACATGGGCGCTCAGTTGGTTAAGGATGTTGCCTCCAAGGCCAATGATGCCGCAGGTGACGGTACCACAACTGCAACAGTTTTAGCTCAGGCCATCGTTAATGAGGGCTTAAAGTCAATTGCTGCCGGTATGAATCCAATGGATTTGAAACGTGGTATTGATAAGGCTGTTGCCGCTGCTGTTAATGAATTAAAGGCTATTTCACAGCCTTGTGAGAACAAGATTGCCCAGGTTGGTACTATTTCTGCAAATTCTGATGCCACTGTTGGTAACCTTATTGCCGATGCTATGGAAAAGGTTGGTCGTGATGGCGTTATAACCATTGAGGATGGTCAGGGTTTAGAAGATCAGTTAGATGTTGTAGAAGGTATGCAGTTTGACCGCGGTTACCTTTCTCCATACTTTGTAAACAAGGCTGAAACTGCTACTGTTGAGTTGGAGAATCCATATATTCTTTTGTGTGACAAGAAGATTTCTAACATTAGAGACATTCTGCCAATTCTTGAGGGTGTTGCTAAAGCCAGCAAGTCTTTATTGATTATTGCTGAGGATGTTGAGTCTGAGGCTCTTGCTACTTTAGTAGTAAACAATATGCGTGGAATTGTTAAGGTTGCTGCTGTTAAGGCTCCAGGCTTTGGTGACCGTCGTAAGGCCATGCTTCAGGATATTGCCATTCTGACCAAGGGTACTGTGATCTCTTCAGAACTGGGCATGGAATTAGATAAGGCTACCCTTGATGATTTGGGTGTTGCCAAACGTGTTGTTATCACTAAAGATAATACTACTATTATTGATGGTGAAGGTGATTCTGCTGATATTGAGGCACGTGTTGCTCAGATCCGTCAGCAGATTGAGCAGTCAACCTCCGATTATGACCGTGAAAAATTACAGGAGCGTGTGGCTAAACTTGCCGGTGGTGTCGCCGTGATTAAGGTTGGCGCTGCAACTGAAGTTGAAATGAAAGAGAAAAAAGCCCGTGTGGAAGATGCTATGCATGCTACCCGCGCTGCTGTTGAGGAAGGTATTGTTCCAGGCGGCGGTGTTGCTTTAATCCGTGTTGCTAACAAGATTAAGGATACTGTCAAGGGCGACAATCAGGATCAGGATGTTGGTATCAAAGTAGCTTTAACGGCTATGGAGGCTCCATTACGTCAGATCGTTTCCAATGCTGGTGAAGAGGCTTCTGTGGTTGCTAACAAGGTTCGCAGCGGCTCTGGTAACTTCGGTTACAATGCTGCTACTGAGGAATATGGTGATATGATTGAGATGGGAATTCTTGATCCAACCAAGGTTACCCGTTCTGCTCTCCAGTATGCTGCCTCTATTGCTGGTATGATGCTGACTACCGAGTGCATGGTTGCTGATGCTCCTCGCAAGGATGAACCTACTCCTCAGGCCCCAATGGGTGGCATGGGCGGTATGCCAGGTATGATGTAATCTCATCTTTTAGTTTAATTAAGAAGCCCAGTTTATGCTGGGCTTACTCATCCGTATGTGCAGATGTGCATACGGATTTTTTT
>CACYBT010000290.1 GCA_902772715.1 uncultured Succinivibrio sp. | reverse complement strand
TACAGCTTTGCAAAATGAATCCAAACGTCTTCCATTTTTAAAAACATTTACAAATTTATCTGATAACCAATAAGCAATAGGCGAACCTGGAATCTTCTTGAAGTTGGCTGAAGATGTGTAAAATGGCTTTTGTTTACGTTCTTGGAAAGCTTTCGACTTATCTTTCTCTCCAAAGACATCAACTAATCTTACATATGTTCCTTTATATTCACTGTCGAAATCATTCTTTACAATAAATGCTGTTGTTGCTACAACTTCTCCGCCAAAACTGTCAAATGCTCTTGTTCCTAAATGAGCCATAGACATAATGGTTTTACTAGAAAGTAATTTGTCTCGTAATTTCTCAAATGATGACAAAAACATCCAACTATGCATTGTAATCATTGCAGAAAGAGCCTTAGTTTTTGCAAGTGTGAAACTTCGCTCGATTATTGTGGTACAAAGATCAGTTTTACTGTCTGGATAATTATCCTTAATCCATGTAGCCAGTCTTCCATTCATTCCTTTGGCCCCCATATAAGGAGGATTGGTTACAACCACATGGTATTTCTGACTTAAATAATCTGCTGTAGTTAAGGCTTGAATTACTTTGTTGTGAGTCAACTGCAGATTAATATCATCAAGATTTATATTTTGAAGTTTTACTAATACTTCTTTAGGATTTTTTAATTTAGGAATAATCAAAGATCCAAAATTGTCGGCTTCATGAAACTGTTTAACTGTTTCAATAACATCGGAAGTTATGATGTCAGAACCTACTATTTTCTGATAATCTAAGAGCTCTTGGTCTATAGACTCTATCTTTTCCAAATGACAGATTTGAGGAGTTACATCCCTTCCAAAAACTCTTCTATCTTTTTCTCTTGCCTTCATCATTAAAGCAAAGGAGGCTAATTCAGAGGCACGCTCATCAAGTTCTAATCCAAAGAGGTTATTCTCAAGAATAAGTTTTGGAATTTCGGTATTGGAGTATCCCTGTTCTTCATAAATCTTGTAGAGCAGATCAAAAGCATAAACCAGCATATGTCCTGAGCCACAGCATGGATCGCAGACTTTTATTTCCTGAGGAATACTGATTTTTAGAAAGTCAGTTTCTTCCTCTTGCGGCTCAATATAATATTCCATGGAATCTTTTAAGGATGACTCAGGATGATTTAACATCCACAGCCTTCCTAAGGAATTATCAACAAGGTATCTTACAATCCACTCAGGAGTGAATAACTGTGTTGCTGCAGGAATGTTCCTAGGTTCTATCTTGATATTCTTTTTTAAATCAGTAAAAATTTCATCTTTCTTCTCAGATATATAATACTGATAAAGCCAGCCAATAATCTCTACGCTCTGGCAGTTATCTGCCGTCATGGCATTACGGATGCTCTGCAGGATACTTTCAGGTGACAGCAAATCTGAAGGTAAAAGGTATTCTGAATAATCATCTTCAGCCTGAAAAAGAAAAGGCATTTTCTTATTCCAGAAATTACATGACGAAATAAGTAGCAGCCGATAGACTTCTGCCTCAGGATTCACTGATTTAATGGAGCCATTTAAAAGATTGTTAATCTTTTCTTTTGTTTTTGCAGTAATAACGTCATCATCAAAATAGTTACTTTTAGCCTCAGAGAGAATACCTGGAATGGAACTGCCTTCCTGTTCTGGCGATACGACCTTGGAACTGGTATAACCATTTAAATCCATAAAGCGCAGAGCACAGAAGCGATTAAACCAGAAATAGGCAACTTTACGAATAAGTGTGTCCTCTCCATATTCTTTCAAATCTTTACTTAGTGCATAAAAAGCATGGGGATTATTTCTATGAAGCATTCCATCTGTTTTGACAGCCTGATCTAAACTGCTTTTTACCTGTAAATATAAGGTTTTTCGTGCTTCCTTGGCAAATGTTTTTAAACTTGTTAATTCCATTTATATGCTCTTTGTAAACTTTGTATTAGCAACTATTTAACTAAGATATGCTGGCCGGATTTTATGGCCTCAAGCATGGAACTCTTTAACCTCGCAAGATATATATCCACATCCTCTTCAGTTTCCACAAGACTCTTATCTGTATCCACAATTAGCTCTTTAATATTCTTCACGGTATGAGTAACTTTTGGAGGTCTTGTGCCTGTGTTTTTTTGATCTTCTTGTTGGTTATCTTCAAGATCTGTTATAGAAGGCTTAACTACAGTATTCTCAGCATCATAAAGTCTGATTATTTCCTCATATAAGGAAGAACTAAAGTTTTTTTCAAGATTGATTTCACAATTCTGAATAAGACCAAAATCAGTAATATTTTTGAGACGATCCCTCTCCTTTTCAACAAATGCACTTATTCTTTGCTGATTATCTACTGATAATTTTTGATATTTATCCTGACTGAAGGCATCCTCAACAATTTTATCAAGTTTATTTAATACAGAGTCTTTAAATGATGATATTGCAGAATTAAATAATTCATCGAATTTTTCTTTGGCATCGTCAATTTTTCTTGAAATTGCAGTGTTAAAGAAGTTCTCACTAAAACAGAGTTTTTTAATTTCATCAAATTTAGTGGCAACCTCTGTAAATCCACTAAGATCTGGTCTAGATGCTGCGATTTCATGAAAATTAATACTCTTACGACTAATTAAGTCAAAAGAATCAGCATAATTCTTTTTTCGTGCGGCATTATTCATAAATGCAATCAGAGATTCTAAATAATTATCCCAGTCATCAAGCAGAAGATCTTCCATTTTGCTACCTGAGATCTTGTCATTTAGTCTGTCATATATCTCAATAACTTCCTGACAGTTAGCAATAAGCACAACTTTCTTAATTGCCTGTTCGACCGCTTCACATTTAGGCCAACCTCTATTTGTATATTCATTTTGAATATCCTGGAGTTTTGCAGCTCGTTCTTTAAACTGTGCAACTGCAACTTTAGCAACATCCTTACCATCATTTTTTTCACAAGGAATACTAAAATATTCCTTTAAGAATTTCTTTAATTCAATAATACGGCTCTCTGGAATTCTAGTTTGCAGTTTTACGAGCAATCCCTGTTGGGCACGGGTATTTCTCAATGAATCAACAAGATCTTTACCCTGTAAATCCTCTTTTGCACCATTGGAGAAACTAATAATCTTTCTGGCATAAAGATAGGCTAGCAAGCATGGTACAGTTGGATATATCCAGCCATAGGGAATTTTCTCGAAATTGTCTCTTATACTGCTAACAGTAACACCCATTGCATTTCTCTGACAGGACTCAAGATATGACTTTATTTCTGTTTCCGCCTCTGAAATCGGTGTAATTTGAGAGGAACTGATAATTGCTGCAATCTGACTTTCATCAAAAGAAGTTAAATTTTGAACAATATTGCGTTTATAATAGGCCTTGTTTACTAATTTAAAAAAGCCCTTTTCAATTCTGACTTTAGCATCAGAACCGGTTGCGCCTGTAACATCATCCCCAAGCGCAAATAGTTTGGCTCTTTCTAGAAGTTCTGATAAAAGTTCTAGTAAATCCTGCTCACGGTTATTATTTTGCGCTCCTTTTTCCAGAATTATCGCCTGCATCATTGGAGAATTTCCGCCAGCAGAACTGTTTTGACGCACATATTTCTGTGTTCTACAGAATTTTTGCAATTCAGGGAATAGCTTGTCATCATCAGGCAGCTCAACAACCAGTTCCTTATATTGGGCTCTCTCTGACATCCACTCACTAGGGGATTTTTTCACGGATAAAGGAGAAATAAGGTTAATGCCAAGTTCGGCTTGTTTTCCGTAGTCATGACAGTCAAGAATGGTGGTATATGGATGATCTCCTCCTGTTTCAGGATCTCTAATCTTTGAGCCTTTCAAGATCTTCTTGAAGAACAAATCATTGAGTTTATCGTTTAACTCAGAGTTATCTATGGAAGTATTATTGATACTCTCTTCAATATCCTTTTCATCATCTGTTAAAAAACTGTATTCTGTACCATGTTTTTCAATATAGGTTTCTCTAACTAAACGGTCTAAGGCTTCATCGACTTTCTGCCGTAGATTACTTCTATCCTCATCAAAAGCAGACTGCATAAGAATAGTAATGTTTTGAATAGTTGCCTTAAATTCTTTAAGATATTTAACCAGTAATAAAGCCTTTAAAACTTTTACTGCAAATGCATCAGGAAGACTGGTTTCAGCCCTTAGAATAGCCCCCTGATTTCGGGATTTAATCTGATTTCTGATGCCTTCAAACATCAGATCAAAACTTGCAATAGAACCTGTGGGCTGATTTTCAAGTGATTTTACAACTTCCTGGAAGACTCCAAGCATTGATCTCTCACCTACAGAACTGTGTTTTCCTTCAAAAGCATTTTTTCCTGATAAAGCCTTAATACAGTCCTGGAATAAAACAAACTGATAGGGGACAAAAGGATAACAGTTTATAAAGTCTTCATCATCTTTGTAGTTAATGTAGGTTCTTGACTGTTCGACAAAGTTAAATAGAGTTTTAAAGTTATTCTTTTCTTTATCATATAGTTGCTGTAATTCTGTCTTACATTCAGTCTTCTTATCTAAAAGACGTTTTTGAATAACTTCAGCAACATCCTTGGAGGATAATTTTATTCTGAGCTTAAATCTGTCTTGAATTTTGGAGAAGTCATTACTCTGTTGCTTACTCTCAGAGCCCATTACGGTTTCCATATCCTCCTGAGCAGTAACAATTATCCAGGCCTGACTTCCACATTCTGTTGTAAGTGATTCTGATATGGTTTGTAGATTAAGCATCAGCTGCACATTGTCAGCAATGTACTGACCAATCTCATCAACAAAAAAGTTTAATCTAAAGTTTTGTCCTTTTTTCTTGACATAATCACTTACTAGCGAGCAAAAATCACCTGGAGACATCGAAAAAGAATCCTTATATCCTTTCAAGGTTCCTTTATAGTCATCAGGACTTCCTCCCTTTACCTTTGCCAAAGCCTTAGCAACAAAGACATCAATCAGTAACAGTTTTTCTCGATCTTTGTTCCAATCTTTTCCCGTAATCTCCTGGTAGGCCTGTTTAAAGGCAGGGAGTTCTCCGTCCTGGTCTAATATTCTTTCAAACTGTGCAATATATGGCTGCTGTCCGTAATAGCCACAGTGTTCATTAAACACACGCAAAAAAACACCCAGTAAGGCACTGGTATCAGTTTTGTTAATAGCTGATGCTTTCTGATCGATATTAAAAAGGATATTTTCGGCCTGATACTGCGTTACCGCTTTTTTAAGATTTGCTTTTAATAAACTGTCATTAATATTTGACAATCTATTTAGGAACAGATCCATTGAACTGCAACCGCAAACCTTTTGGTCCTGCAGAATCACTGCCAGCATTTTTAAAAGATGCGATTTACCAGAACCAAAGAAACCAGAAATCCAAACACCATTGCCTCTGGCTCCATCATAGTCGTTATATGCATCGACAAAACTGTTGAGGTTCTTGGCAATATCTTTGGTGACCACATATTCTTCAATTTCATTTTTAAGAACTAACTCATCGTTATCATCTGCTTTGATTACACCCTTTATGGAACGATTGATGTCTTTTTTAAATAAATCCTGAATTGCAGTGGTCATATAAACCTCATTTTTAAATGTATGATTTGTTAAATCTGGTAATCAAGTAAGTTAAATGCTCTGTAATATCTGTCGCCAGGCATATTATTAAATAGGTCTAGCGAGGCTCCTTTGGTATCCGAGTGTTTGTAACTTCCTGGGAAGAACATCACTGTTGGCTGTTCTTCAATAGTGCTCTGAAGATTATTTAAAACCGTATGAGAGCGAATGTATGGATAAATTTCACCAACACCAGTTATAAAAACTACATCAAAGTGTTTATCCGCAATAAATTCTTTTATCTTTGGAATAAGGTTGGTTTCCGGATCTAGTAGACTTTGAAGCATATCCAGAAGATCATCTTTTTCGTAGGAAGATTCATCCTCCATAATTGCATCAAAAACTTCTCTTTCTTTTAAAATCTCAACACATATCTTGTAGAGATTTAAATGAAGTATTTCTATTCCTTTTTCAACCTTAAGTTTTTTGATTACGTTTATAACGTCATCTTCAATTCTTAAAGCATACTTAGGAGAAAAGGGGAAGATAAAAAAAGGCACTTCTTTGCCTAAACCTTGTTTTTTCAAAAATCTGTCTGAGGAAACCACTTTGACAAGATGATTGAATATATCGTCATAAGAAGGAGATTTTTCATTTAATATCATAATTGCAATAATCTCTTAATGTCTGCATCATAAATTGGTAAAAAAGATAAATCGTTGGCAGAATTCTTGGCAACGCATTTACATAAAGTATTAGATATAAATACCGGTTGAATATAGTTATCCTTGGTTAATAACCCCGCTTCTTTTGCTGAATTTATTATTCTTCCTCTTATTGTATTTTTCATCTTCACAGAAACATTATCTAATTCACTATTAGATGAACTTAAATCAAAGTAAAAGGCATCAAAATCCTCAACATTAACTTCTGTTTTAAAATTTAAAAAATTCTCTCTAAGTAATTTAGTTGCAAACTCTCTTACTAATCTATTAGATCTGCATAGCGCAATCCATAATAACAAGCGTTGCTCATTATCATTTGCCTGATTTAAATAAAAAGATATTTCAGCCTCAGATAAATATCTGACTCTGCTAAGCACTTCATTTACATATCGTATTCTTGAAGATAGGGCATTTTTCCGTGCTAAATTTTTTTCAATTGCAATTTTTCTGACAGATAACCAGTCTTTTTTTTCATCATAAAGAGAGAGTATCTCTGAAGTTAATGAAAACATCAGATTATCTATCATAGAAAACTTGAATTTTTCGTTAAATAAAATCATGACTTAATTTATTATCTATAGAACATTATCATTCCAGATTTTGATAGTAATTAAACAAAAGGTTATAACTACCTGAATAATAAAGACTTATTCTTTATTTTCTATTTATCTAAGTTATCTATAAACAGACATTCTGAAAACTCACAAATCCTTGGCCATTTTGTTCATACGAACACCAATGGCATGGCGTTCATAGCAAACTTTATTATCTCTTAAGTCATAACAACTTATCAGCCATTTTTGTAGGTTCTTCATATTTTGCTATAGCAATTCCTTATAACACTCTGTTTCTAATCATGGGGGATCAAATGCACCAAAAACTCCAATAATCTGCAACGTCAATTTAGCAGTTAGATTGCTGTCATCATAGGAAAATTTAAAATGTTGCTAAAAGAAATGAATATTGCATCCTTTTATCAGTCACTTATTTTACAATAACTTAAGATCACTTTGGTTTCTTGCTAATCTACCCATTAAATGAACATAGATATGGGAGGCATCTCTAACGTAAACTCATTTCTTTTAACGCTGATTGTTCTTTAGATCGTCCCTGATTATTCTTCAAATATTTTAACTAAAGTCATAGTATCAAGTTGACGAATGCTATTCTGAATTAAAATTGAGACTCTGATTATAATCCCCGCTGAAAACTGTTCATAAACTATCCCAAAAGATAAGATTATGTATTTTTTTTAAATTATATAGAAAAGGTATATTTTGAAATGGGATATAGATGGAAAAACAATAAATCAAAAAATTTTCTAAGTCTTCAAAAAAAATAATGATACATTTTGGAGAAACTACTTACAGGAGAGCAATTAGTCAATGTTGGAAAATAGCATCTAACGTAGAGTTGAGATTACTAAATATATATTTATTTACCTTTTTGTAGAGTTATTAAAATATTTAAATCTACAAAATTGGAAATAAATATTGTTGACAATATCTAAATTATGTTCTATTTTTATTATTGTTAAATTAAGTATACAAGGAAATTTTGGTATGTGCGATCACCCTGGTTTCTATCTTAGAAAAAAACTTGAAGAGTCTGACATGTCTCAAAAAGAACTTTCCTCAAGAATAGGAGTTTCCGAGAAACTAATAAGTCTTGTAATTGGTGGTGATAGAAATATTTCTGCATCACTTGCTCGAAAACTTGGCTATGTATTTAAAGATGCTAAATTCTGGTTGGATAAACAGGCAGCGTATGATATAGAACAACAAAAGAAAGCCGAAGAGAATGATATCAATAAATCAGAAATCGATATTCTTAAAGAACTAAAAATTATCACTCCTTATATTTTAGAAAAAAATTGGATTCATAATAATTGTAGTGATATAGAAAAGGTTCTTCAGTATAGAGAATTTCTTCAGGTCAGCAATCTAACTCTTATTCCTCAGGTTGCTTATAATGCAGCCTATCGCGCTCAAGTTACAGAAAATATTAATATAAATCCGTATGTTCTTTTTACTTGGCAAAGAATATGTGAAAAAGAGACCGAACAATTTAACAGTGATTCATCATTAAATATCAATAAGCTAAAGCAGTTAATCCCTAAAATTAAATCAATTATGTCATTGGACATTAATGCAATTTCAAAGAATCTCGAACAGATATTTAAAGAATGCGGTATTGTATTTAAAATAGTACGCAACTTTAGGGGCGCTCCTGTTCAGGGATTTATAAAAGCCTTATCAGATAAACTCATTCTGTGTATAACACTTCGCGGTAAAAATGCGGATAGATTTTGGTTTACTTTGTTTCATGAGATAGCTCATATCGTTAATGGGGACTATAAAAAGAGGTTTGTGGATTTTGATTCAGTAAATAACGTTCAAGAAGAAAAAGCTGATAAATGGGCTAGAGATAATTTACTTGATCCTGCTGAATATAAAAGCTTTATTTTTGAATCTGAGCCAACTGATTTAAAAAATATTTCGGAATTTGCAAAGAAAAATAATGTTCCTGCCTTCATCGTTATCGGAAGGCTGCAGAAAGACAAATATCTCGATTATTCTGATTTTCAGAACCAAATGTGTCAATATGAATTTAAAGATATCAACTAGTGAATCAATAAAATAGGAGTAAGAAATGTGAATTTTTCATCAGATAAAACAAACGCATAGACAATTGCGCCAACAATCAGTCTATGCGTTCATTTAATGGTATATGCTATGCAAAATACCTAATCTGTTCTTAAAGCATAGCATATGAATCTTAATTTTTCAAAAAAAAATTAGAGGATTTTTATGCACAAAAAAACAATTCTTGATGATGGTTCGTATCCATACCTTGTTGATGGGGCAAGACTTGTAGGAGACTGTGGTATCCCTTCTTTAATGGACTTAAAGAACACTCAGATTCCAACTTCTCTGATCCCTTTTTCAAAGGCTAAGAACCGAAGACTTAGAGTTAGACGAGGTTATGTTCACTTTTACGAACATGATAAATATTTCTTGAATGTTCTAACCTCCACCACTAGATACCTTGATATATTAAAGCTGTATGATGGTGTTATCACCCCAGACTGCTCGATGGTGCGTGGCAGAGCAAGATGCATACAACAGGTAAACACATACTTTAATCGTGCTGTTGGTTTCTATCTTCAAAAAAATGGGATTCCGGTTATACCAAATATCAGATGGAGTGACGAGAATAGTTTTGATTTCTGTTTTCTAGGCGTACCTCTTCATTCAATTGTATCAGTCAGTACCCATGGCTGTATTCACTCAAAAAAAGAAAAAGCGTTTTTTATACTTGGCCTCGAAACAATGCTTAAGTTCATAAAACCATCGGCAGTTATTGTACATGGTCATATGCCAAAAGAAGTTTTTGACAGATTTATAGGCTCATGTCCATTTTACCGTTTCCCTAGTCTGTTTGAGCAGACTCACTCAGGGAGGTAGGTATGGGTACAGGGAGTACAACAGAAACAGGTGCTTATAAAAGTGTAAACGATAACCTTCCAAAATTAACTTCTCGCTATAAATTTAACAATGGTTATTTTGGGGAAAGGGGAAATAAAAACTTTATTAGAACCATAACCTCTTCAAATCCACAAAAGAGTGCCACTGAATTTTTTTCAACAATATCTGAAGGAGGAAGTTTTTCAGAATCATCCAATGGAAAGGCATCTATAGCAACAATGGCTGATGGTACAGTTATCTCTTATAGAACAATAACAACGACAGAAAACTCGCCTGCTGTTGAAATAAATATCAGATATAGCTCAGAATCAGGCAGTCTTAAGTATCAAAAAATTCATTTTATAAGGAAAGACTAAAATGGAAAAAATGACAGAAATCCTAAGTCCAGATTTATTTAAGAAATTTATTGGTCTTGAATTTAAATCTTATCGTCACGATCCAATTCAGTTCACAAATTCTGTTTATGAAATTATTGGTCTTTATATCGGTGATAAGACATATGCATTAACAAATAAGATTGAAGATAAAGATTATTATTCGATGCTGGACCAAATTAGTATTTTAAGGCTGAATGAAGTTTCTGAAATAAAATCTTCTTTAGAAAATACTATATTGGTAGATCATCCAGTTAATCGCAGGATTACATCAGTAAAGATAGTTAATGAACATCAGACAGTATTCAAAAATAATATTACTGACTTTGATGCTTGGATAACAAGAGCAATCATTTTCTATTTAGATAATAAACAAGAAATTATGTTTGAAAAAGAAAACTGGGTATATTCCGATAGGATAATTCCTTATAAGGGGGAAAACATTATATCTAAATTATCAGATCCAAATGAATTTAAAAAAGGATGGGATGAATTTAATCTAAGAGGTGAATGCGAAAGACAAATTGTTGAAATAACTTAGAACCTGTCTTTGATAACTTATAACTCGAGTTTCCGAAAATTAATTTAACAAAATAAAGGCGTACTAATTGTGCATGAGCATGACTAACACGCCTTCCTGTGAATACGCAATAAACGTAATCAAGTAGCATTGAAAGTTTAGCGTATTCTTGGAAATTGTCAATTGATGTTGGTCACTAATTTACCACGAAATTAACGATTGAGGATACGTATTACGCATTTACCGAGAAAGAATCAAATTGATGAAGGATGTAACGATGAACTTAATGTAACTGCATTTTTTTCCGAGATTTTTGAAATTCCTAAATCAGAACCATATTTACCAATCAGGGCTGATTCAAAATCCACATTTCTTAATGGATCATCTATAGCAATCACTAGACAAAACATTCCTCGAGATTATGCTCTTTTTTAAACGCAGATTCTGAGAAATACAGAGAGCTTTTGATAGATCCTGAAAAATTTGTAAAACCATTTAGAAAATTTTCCTGCGTCGTACTAGCTGAAAATATAGATGATTTATTAGCAAATCCGCCATTTACTTTCGTAAAACAACTAAGAAACATTTATAGGTTAAGAACCTTAGAACGGTATTTCCAAAAAAATCATGCCCATTACGTTAAGAAGAAAAACAATTTTTGATCTTAAGGATATGAGCCACTAATGTAGGCAAGTCCAAAAGCGACTTGTGGTCCATCTTACTAGGTGGGGTTCTTCTACAGTTGGATTCTATGAAATCCAACAGCTCTTTAAAAATCTGTGTTCGGATATTGATTGATTTCTACATAGTCT
>CACYBT010000289.1 GCA_902772715.1 uncultured Succinivibrio sp. | reverse complement strand
TACAGTGGTTTTATTATTCCTGAAACAGGAGAATTGTCTGTTATGAAGCTTGGATGGTTTAATTACGAAACAGTAATTCAATCTTTTAAAGACTTTATAAAGTCAAGACCACTTGAAGAAGGAAAGAAGTATTGTATTATTCTCGATAATGCGCCATGGCATAAAAAGGCAATCCGCCTAATATGGCATGAAAAGTTAAAAGAGTATAGGTAAGTGTAGATTTTTCGTCCCCTTGGAAATCGCCCATGATCGGCTAAAATAAGCCAAACCTGCAAAGGAATGGCTCTTTTAAACCTTGTCTGCCATGCCGGCTTTTAATTAAATGGTTAGACGAGCTTTTAAGAATGGTGTTTAATTTTCCGCATGGTGTGCTAGCCACGAAGCGGATCAATTAGAGGGATGTTTTACTACTGCAGTTAGTTGTTATTACTGGTATTTTTATTATGGCTCCTGATTAAATCTAACCAGGAGCACAATCAGGTAGAACTGATTTTACTATTTAGAACGCTGGACACCTTCATCCAGGAATTTCTTATATTCATAGGGGGGTTAGACCTGTGACATTAACCTTGTCATAGCAGGTAACATTTCTTTTGTCATATATGCCTATTTTTATCATTTCTTTATTTTCATCAAACATTTCCTGTCTTCTTGGCATACAAAAGAATGTAGGATCTTCGTGACCGGCCAGTTTCATCTCATATAGCTGGTGTTTGATGTTGGCTACAACCCAGAGGATATACTGCTGCACGCTTACATGGTTTAAGGCGCAGGTATGGGCTATTGTCATAAAATCTGCCAGAGCGGCGGCGCCATCTTCAGACTGCAGTTTCTGCGAATTACGCCGTACCGATATTAAATCCTTTATGCTCCTTTCGCAGCTAGACTGGGTCAGCTCAATGGTAGGAGACTCTATAAAACGTCTTAAATCCTGCTCATATCTGATAAAGTACAGCAGAGCCTTACTCTCTGTAAAAATCTTGTTAGGTGTATAGCAAATCTGACCCTTATTATTGACAGAGGCCTTCATGACCAAAGGATTTTTTGCTATAAAAATCTTGATGGCATCAAATAAAGCATCGAGGATTTTGGCAGAGCGGTTTTGTCTTTCCTTATGCAAATCATCCATAAACTCTTTGGAGGTGGTGTTGTAACCATGCTTTACAGCCACAGCGGAGTCAACCACAAAGAGGGCGTTGATAAGGTAATATATTATAAGCAGACCGGTCTCACGCTCCGTGATAGTCCTGACATTCTTTCTTGCACGATATTTTTTGAGATTATCGTAAAAGTCTGTAAATTTAGCCCCTTTTGGCAGTAAGTACTTATTGTAAATTTTGAGCAGACCAGCCTCATTCAGATATTTATGCAGTGGTCGGCGGCAGTGGGTATGACAGCGGGCAAGGACAATATTTTTGCCATAATCCTTATTCAGTTTTCGTACTGCGGTATCATAGCCGGAATAACCATCAGCCACCAGATATTTCTTCTCGTGGCTTTCCACATCCTTGAGTAATTCAATTGCAGTCTGTCCGGCCCTGGTTGGACTTACGTAGAAGTAACTGGCGTTAATGTCTGAAGTCCAGCCTGAATTCATAACCCATATTTCTGATTTTCTGCTGCTTCCCTGACTCTTCTTTTTCTTTGCAGTCTCCATAACCAGCAACACACTCTCATCCATCAGGAATGTTTCTGAGGTGTTGAGGATATCCTTCTTAATCTTTTCGGCAATTTTGTGGAGGAAGGCCCTGGCAAAGCAGTTGATACCTCCGGTTAACTGATCTCTGCCGATAGGCAGTCCGGCACCGTCAAACACGGTTTTGATTTTATTCTTGGCTACCCCCAACTGGCAGAAGGTGGCTCCCATAACTGTAAGGAGTCCTACAGAGAGTTTGCTCTTCACAAAGGCAGGTGTCATAGCATAGGCATTAGCGTTGGCACTGAAGGACCATGGATCGATGATATCAGTATCAGGAATTAAATTATAGTTCCCGCATGACATGCTAATATTATTAGCGTTATTTTTAATTTCCCGATAAATTTTGCGTCGTTCTTTCTGTCTTAGGGCATCATCGGCACGGTAATTTTGTATTTCTTTGCCTGCTGCTTGCTTGCCCGATGCGTGTTCTTTGCCTGCTGTCTGTGTGTCCGATGTGTGTTCAATGCCGTCTGCTTGAACCGATGCGGAGGTATCAGAATGGCTCATATATGCGGAATCGTTTGTCTCTTTGCCTGTCGTTTGCGTGCCCGATGAGTGTTCTTTGCCTGCTGTTTGTGTGTCCGATGACTGTTCTTTACCGTTTCTGTCGTAGGGAACTGAAGTACCTTCAGTCAAAAATAATTTACCTTCGCCCTTGATTGAATCCACATCTTCTACAACCGTCAAATCCTGAGAGGCGGCTGGATTTAACTGAGTGGAATATCCACATTCGGTGCAGCATACAGTATATACAGGTACCAGCGTATTTTTTACATCGCGGTTGCCATTCGTAAGTGTATACAGGGTATTTACGCGGTCAGCCTTGGAATTTATAGTAAACTCCTCCACCTTGCCACACTTAGGGCAGTAGATATACACGGATTTCTTCTGACCATAGGTGAGAATACCGGCTACCTCATTGGAATCAGTGGCACTGACATAATGGGTTTCAGGACGCCTTTTAACTACTCCTTCATTCTGGTAGTCGCTGTCATGCAGGCTCTGTAAGGCCTCGGTGCCGTTTTTAAGTTTATCTAGTATATCTTTTTCATCTGGAGTATGCAGACAGCGGTACAGACTGTCATTATCCGCAAGTGCCTTAGCATATTTATCTGGGGCATAAATTTTTACCTTGCCTTCAGTATCTTCTGAAGTGATGCTATTGGAATTATCAGGAGAGGTGTCTGCAGGCGGAGGAGTACTATCCTCGTCACTGTCGTACACAATGTCTTCCTGCTCAAGACCTTCCCTGATTTCAGCCTCACGGGCATTTTCCTCCTTCCCGTACTTTTCAAGTTCTATGTCATCTGTGACCGAAGCCTCTTCACCTTTATTCTTTTCTGATTTTCCGAGATTAAGTGCAGTCTGTTGGGCCTCATGCAGAGCCATTACCGTATAGATAAGAGAACTTGCTATGGAGGTTAGAAAGTCATTAAGTCTTGCGTATTCGTGTTTGGAGGGGATATTCTCATCCCTAAATATTTTTATGGAATTTAAACGGTTTTCCCTGATGTAGACTATCAGGTTCTCGTAGATTACAGTCAGGTTGGAATTGGCTTCATTTAATTTCTTGTTTTGGGATTTTTCGGCAGCAAGGTCAGTTTTGATCTTGGTTATTTTTTTATGGAATTTGATTTTATCCTTGGCAGCAGCATCCTCTCTTTCCTTAATAGTCTGCTTCTGTTCTTCAATCAGTTCCTGCTGTTTTTTAAGGAGTTTCTCTAATTCCTCACGGCTCATTGCGGCTAAATCAGGGGTGGCAGAGTTATCCATGGCTCTTATCCTCCTGACTTTTTAACCTGGTGCTTACACGCTGGTTCTTATTGAATTTCTTTTTGTACTGTTCCATCGTGTAAAACCTTAAATCTTTAATCTGTCCGATATAGGTACGCTTTTCCTTACGCCTGCCATCCTGAATGTAGTATTCACGGGTAAAAACATACAGGTGCTCACCCTTTTGCGCAAACTGCAGAAAAGGATTTTTAGGCAGGCCTTTAACCTTGTCTCTATCTACTATGTTCTTTTCTGCGCGATGTCTTGTAGGCCTTATTCTTGACCTGGGTAAGGAGGCATCCTCGGGGATGGCTCTTAGTGTACCACGTTTTGTAAAGGTCTTACGATATTCAGACTGTGTATAGTAAACACCCTCCACTACGCGACCTAGATATCTTGTATAGGTTCTGGTCTTTTTTGTTTTAGGCTCATAGATGTAATCGCTTTCCACAACATAGAGTACATCCTTACGGCCCTCTCTTTTACAGAGGTAAAGACGGGCCTTGGGGTTGTCACGGGGAAAGTTTTTAATCTTATCAACTGACAAATCGGACATAAGGCAATTCCTGTTAAAATGGCATTTGCATATATCCTAATTATAGCATATTTTTTAGATTTTACAATAAAATAAGTTAAAAAACTTAAATTTTCTAAGGGTTTTTCGAGCGCTTTTCAAGGATTTCTCGACTCAACTCATTCTGGTAGTCACCCTCCATAGTGCCATCGATAAAAAGACGCTCCAGCATGCTGCGGGTTAAAGCCTTAGGAATGCAGTTTTCCTGAAATAACACTTTAAAGGTTCCCTTGTTAAGTACTCTGGAGGTAAGATCACATCCAACATCATCTATGTGAAGTATCTTGAGCCTTGAACGTCTGCTGTTTACTGTAAGTATGGTGATTTCCTCCTCACCATCCCAGTTGATATTGAGGGAATTAGAGGATAGTTTTGCTAAAAGACGTGGTATACCAAAGCGCCCGGATATAGGCTCTAAAACCAGAAAAATTTTTCCTGTGGTTGATAGTAAGGCCATAACTGTTACTCCATAATTGCTTTAATGATCTTGTTGAGAATGTCTGAGGCTCCAGGTTTATTAGAATCGAAG
>CACYBT010000288.1 GCA_902772715.1 uncultured Succinivibrio sp. | reverse complement strand
CTTTTGGTCGTAAGAACTGGTCACGATTATTTAACCAATTACTTTTTTCTGCTTGTTTTGCTGCTAAAAAAATACTTCCATATAAAAGATTTTTATCTGTAATATTTGTTCATCTTGGGTTAGGTAATTGTTTTTTATCATTGATTATGTAGTTATAATTATTTCACTGGAAATCATTTTCGCGGTTAGACATATATCATAAGTGAATATCTCAACCTAATTTTCTTGTTTCAATTAACCATTCAGTTAATGTTTTTAATCAATGATAGGAAAGTACATTTTTTTGCCCATAAAATGATGTATCTTTATCGTATATATCCGCAATTTTTCAAGAAAACATATCTTCTACTTGAGAATTCCAAATTTGGAATCCAATAGGGAAAGAGCCCTTTACATTATCAAATGTGTTTGCTGGAACTAAGAATAAATGTTCTAATTTGGGTTTAAAAATATTCCTAAATAAATGAAAGTTTGGTCATTGTAAATGTTTCAATGTAGAGAAACAGCAGATATAACTATAATTCAATTCTTTATAAATTCTTATTAAGAACTGAGCAAATAATTCTTTTGTTGCAATTCAGATTTGATTAGAATATCTTTCACGAGTTTTTGTAAATGAAACTTCGTTTTTGTTTCTTCATGTGTTTGTAAGTTGTTTAGCATCGCCAACTTCAGCATAAGGTGGATTGATATAGACAATCAGCTTTTTTCTCTTTTCTTCGTTATTGATAATATCTTGTAAGCTCTGTGGTAACTTTGAGAAATCATCGTTCAAAAAATCAAACTGAAAAACATGATTTTCAAGTAAATTTATGCTTTTTTCTTCTATCATATTTTTCATTACAATAACATCTGCATTATCAAGAGTGGAAGCATAGATATTGTATTTATTTGTCAGTCAAGCGAGCAAATTTCCCGTTCAAGCTGCACAATCTCGGATATAATATTCATCTTGATAGTTCTCTCCAAAATATTCAGCCATATATTCTTGGCTTTTTTCTACCCAAATTCTTGGAGTAAAAAATGCTCATTTCCTTTCTCTGATGTCTTGTGGAACTATTAAGTCTCTTCTCTGAATTATGTATTCTTGATACTGTTTTGCTGGTGGCCTTTTGTAATTTTTCCAAAAAAATTCATAAGCTTTTTTATTCTTTATCTTGATAATAGCATCAAACATTCCATTCAGATTTTCTCTAGAAATTTTGTATCCACTGTCCTCGAAAGTCACGAATAAATCATTTTTTACAGATTCATCATCGGTTATTTGTTCAGTTCAGCGGTCATCTACAAATAAATCAGCCAAAAAGAAATCTGAATCCAAAATTCAATTTTTTTTTAAATCATCTCGTTTTACATCAATTTGTGGTTTTACTATTTCTAATCGCCTTAAATAGATTGGTAGAAAATTATTTTTATTTATTCTAATCTTAGCAGTACTTCCTGTTTTTCAGATTACATTTTTGATAAAGTCTTTAAGTTTTTCTTCATCCTTTTCATAGTCAAAGGTCCAAGTTTTTCTTTTTAGAATATTTTCGATTCTCTGGTAAACTTTTTTGAATTCTTTTGTGCTGTGATTTGATGGTGTAACTGTCCAATCAAAATCATTTTCATAGAAAATATCTTGAATTTCTAAATATTCAACGAATGCAATTTTTTTGAAATCAAAAGCTCACAAAAAAGCAGGTGGCAAAGTTTTTTCAAATGTTTTGGCTTTTCAAATAGTCAAAATTAGTTGAGTGAACATTTCAGGAATATCGTAATCTCATGTTTTAGCTTCTGCTCGTAAAAGTGGGGCAGTTTGTCAGCTGAAAAGGTCTACTTGTTTTGATTTTACACAAAAATCTATATTTCATGGAATATCTGTCGTATCAAAATGAGCAAAAAAATCTGCTCAGACTTTATTTTTTAATGCTTCTTCACGAATATTAGAATATTTCATTTATAATGAAAAGATTAAAACTAATACATAATATACTTATCATCCTGACCATAGTAATAACTCTTAATTTTGAGTACATCTCATTTTCT
>CACYBT010000287.1 GCA_902772715.1 uncultured Succinivibrio sp. | reverse complement strand
CAAATATTATCGTTAATTATTTCTAACTTTGATCAGCCTTGGAATCATCTGATGCTGCCTTAGCAAGTGCCATCGCATATCCAAACAGTATGTCCATATTCTTTTCAGCAGGATATGCCGCAACTGCCTGTCTGGCATACGCTCTGCTCTCATTCATTGGGATACCTTTTGATATCAATTTCTGCGATAGTTCCTGCACTATTAAATTATAGTCTTCTGCAGGGAATGTACTCACTCCGCTTTTGTCATTGCTCATATTGGAATTTTCAATATCCTGCGGTAACTCCCATAGATGATTATACGCGTTAAGTTCTAGATCTACTCCAGCTAGCATATCTTTACGCATTTTCGAAGTTATCCCCATTTTTTCTTTTGCAATTCGTTTTACATCACTAACACTAAACATCTCTGATTTGTTGATTATGGCCTCATCCTGAACCGCTTTGTATAGTGTTGCTGCAATGAAAGGATTTCCAACACTTTCGTCAAAAAACACATTCTTCATTTTTTGATCTAATTTTACCTGTTTGGCTGTGTACTGATAACGCCAGATTGTGGTGATAAATCGTTCCCATTCGAAACTTTCTCGTGCCATCAAATTCATTCGGATTTCACCTTCTCCTGAGGCTCGTTTGGCCTGTTGAAATTCGCGCTGCAGGAGTTTTAAAATCTTGGGAGAACCCACCATGATTACTGGAATGCTTAGACTGTTAGCCAAAGAAACCATAAAGTTCAAAAGCTCATTTGATACATTTTCCTTGGCGCCACACAGATTCTGAATATCGTCAATTACCAGCACTCCCAGGAATAGGGACTGAATCAGCTGACTGACTTTAATTAAAAGCACATCTTTACTCATGCGGTTTCTTAAGATCTGCTCTGTGAAGTTGCCATTCATTGCCTTGTCTACGCCACGCAGTATTGCTGAGCATAATCCCCTTGGCGTACCATCTGGAGGACAATCAACCTTAACCCATACCAGCTGTTCTTTTTTAAACTCAATGCCACGGTAGTTCGTATGACATATCACCTGAGGAAAAAGAGATAACACGTTTTCTACTGATGTTGTCTTCCCAACTCCTGATATCCCCAGCACGGGAAAGCCATAGATTGGGCCTGCTGGTGTTTGCAGATATTTTTCCTGTGCAGCTGAAAGTTTTTCCCCCTTTTTTTCTATGAATTTTTTTACCTCATTGAATGGAACTGGATTACGGCCAACATAACTCCACCTAAGGCAACGGTTGATTTCTAGAAACAACATTGAATCTTGCTTGGTCGGAACGTGGATCTTTGAGAGTCTTTGAAGCTGAGCAACTCTAAAGACAGTTTGTTTGTTGCGATCTTCTTCGGAATAATCAGGCAGTACCATCAAAAGTTTGGGATATACATCAGGATCTACCATAGGCGGTAAGGCTTCAATTAACGGATTGCCGATAAATTCGATGAGCTCCTGTTCATGATAAAATGCATCTTCCATCATGTTAATTCTCTGTTCTCCTCTGGTTACTAAATGAGGATACCCGCCTCTCGTAAAGCCTCATTAATGGCATTATCTATAGCATCATTGGCTGTTTCAAAATGCTTATCCATGGTTTCTGTTGTCTCTGATGTAAGCGATGATTTATTCTGTGACTCACGTGCTGCTGTTTCACCCGACTGCTCTAATTTTTCAGCCTCACGCTGCGCATTTAGTTTATGCTTAGACAGTACAGAGCCAACCTCATCCTTACCACAATTTTTTTTCTCTTTCTGACAGCGTGATACAAGTGCCTCGTAGGTTAGAATTAAATTATTTTTTGCTTTCTCTTCTGCCTGAATGGCACCATTCTGTATTATTTTATCCTGCTCTAGGATTTGTTTCATATCTTCATCAGAGGTTCCCTTAAATTTGTTACTTTTGCATAGGAGGTTACAGGTAATGAGCCTCCCTTCGTCAGTAGAGAAAAAGATATGATCGAGGCAGGTTGGATCGTAGGTAATGGCAATGCGCCAGCGTCCTGCAATTTTGGCTTTATCAAACCATAATTCCTTTTCTGCAAGTTCACAGGTGTAGTAGAGTTCCCTAAAACAGATGCCGCGTTCGGTTACGGAGGCCGTATCTTTAGGCAGCAAAATCCTATAGAGTTCATCCTGTGGAACTATACGGAGAGTCCCAGACTGAAACTGCATTCCGTAATTCCATAAATCTCTTGGTATCGCCTTAATACCGTTTCTTATTAAATCAGGTGAACGCTCATAGGTTGTCATATAGTGAAAGTTATTATAGTAAATGACTGAGCGTATCACCATTTGAATAAAGGTTTTTAAATCTATACAGGCCTGCTGTCTGCGATTAATGGCACCACGCTGACCATCATCCTTATCAACATGTCCTGGTACAATATAACGCAGTCTTAAATCAATCATAGAGAAATTGTTTTCAATTATTCCCTTTAAGTCGCCACGGTATGGCGGGGTATTTTCAATAGTGATCCCCAGTTTTGAGATGATCTCTTCTACTCCTTTATCTCCCATCTCACCGTTGTCTGCTGTAATTGAGACTGGCAGATGGTGGCATGGCCAGTCTTCTTCTGTAATATCGACGCCATAGCGTTTGCAGAAGTCAACTTTATTTTCTGCAGTATTTTTTAAAGCCATGAGTGCACAGTTCCAGGAGGTGTTTTCAAGAGTAATGTACATCCCCATGATAATCCGTGTCTTAACATCCTTAATAAAGAACATCACCGGTCTGCCGACAATTTCATCACGATGGTTTTCTCTTACCAGATAGTAATCTGCAATGGTAGCATCAATCTGGGCAACCATACCTGGTCCCTTTACAAAGGTGTCACTCCTGCCAACAGCACCGCGACTGGTGAGTTCATAACGATTCCCTTCACGCTTTTTCTGCTCTTCAACCTGTTTCTTGTTTTGTCTGTGCCAGTAGGTGAACTGTCTGTAGGATGGTTTTTCATCTGGCGAAAGCTGTAAAGGCTCACTGTCTCCTTTGAAACGTGGCTTTGTATACATATGGGCAATCATCCAGTCATAAGTTGCCATCAGGGTTGGTTTAGTGTCAGAGGAATAAAATTCCCTAATAGCTCTTTCAAAATTTGCCTTATCAGCATCAGTGAGAATTTTTCCGTTCTGTCCTTCAGGCTTTTGTCTGCCAGGTCTTTTGGTGTAGACGATTTCTTTGGGGCCTCGTTTGTTATATCGGGGAAGAAGCGCATCAGGTGTCATGCCGTCTCTCCAGTATCTTCCGAGATAGTTATAGATTTTTGTGGCTGCAACATCTGTCTTTTTTTCCATGTCCTCTAGAATAGCAGCCCGTTTTTTGGGCTCGTAAATATCAGGCTCAATTGTCACCAAATCTTTGATGAGAGTATAAATGCGATCTCTTTCAGTCAGTCTGGCTGCGCTTATTGTCGTTAATTCTTCCTTTATCCCTGAATCAATTACCGTTTCATAGACTCTGGTATTAAGTTTCATGACCACATCTTGTAAATCTGCAAGTCTTGGTATATTTTTAGACGAATTAACCTGGATCCAGTACCCACTCTTATAATCATCAGCAATATAGAGAACCCTGTATACATCACCATTAACCGTGTTACGAATAAGTTCTCCCTTTAGAATTCTGGTTTCAGTCTGATTTAACATACAATGTTCCTCTTTAAACAGTTTTCAGGTGTTCTTGGCTCGGTAAGAAAAAGCTCTTCGGCAAGATTCAACTTAATGCTTTCATCCTGAATACATGATTTAAACAACTGCATGGTGGTACCCTTTGCTACTGCGCACATTTCATCCATGGCACTTAAAATAGTCTGAAAAGGTATGGAATAATCTGCGTACAACTCCAAGAAGGCGGATTTCATTTTTTTTAGTTTGTCTGAATTGGGGACTAACCTAGTCAAAGCCTCACCTGATGTCAGCCAGATATAGTTTTCTGCAATATGACGGGGAAGGCTTTCCTCGGTGACTACCTGCCAGTCTACTCCAATTTTCTCATAATAGGCTTTTTCAATGGCAAACTTTTCCTGTACTCTTTCTTTTTCAGTTTCGGCTTGAGGTTTGATTTGAACTGCATGCCAAACTCCTTCACGTTTAAACATGAAGTCAGTAGTCATAACATAACTAAACCCGTTTACGCAGGGATGTCTGATGCCTAATTTTGCGGCAAGAAGTTGACTCATGTAAAGTGGAATGGGGTACTGCTCTTTGATATCTTCAACCAGGGGATCGTAATCAAGCATCAAAAAATAAATCTTTTCGTATTGTGAAAGAAGATGATGAATGCGATGTGTTTTCCTGCCTAAAATCCGAACAACCTTACCTTTTGAAGGGAAGTCATGGGTGGTAATCCATGGCTTATAATTACAAAGTTCCCCAGATCCTCTTCCATTTTTTAGAAAGCGCAGATAAGTGCGATAACTCCACTTACAATGACGTTTACCCATACTATAACTACCATTAAAGTCATTTACTTTAATATTTGTATCTTTATAGATAATAATAATGATAATATTTGGATATTTCAAGAAATAATAGGTAAATTTACGAGAATAGTTGTATATTTGATAGTTATATCACAATATTATTGATAATATTTGATCTTTTGAAAATAATTACGTTAATAGTTTTACGTACTCAAACTGCTGACTAAGATAACTCCACAAAATAAAGGAGCATTTTACGAAAGCTGGATAAAGCATTGTTCTCCTTCAGGAGAAATATTCTACGATGTAACATCCTTTTCAACATGGTCTGGTCAGATTATTCAGGCT
>CACYBT010000286.1 GCA_902772715.1 uncultured Succinivibrio sp. | reverse complement strand
TATAATATTCAAAACATGGTGTAATCGGCATAAATAAGACGATTGCACCATTGTTTTTTTAGTCAAGGTTGCGGAATACAGGTCTTATAATTTTTGGCTTTAAAATCGCTAAGTTACTAAGCCATTAGGCATGATTTTTTTACTGTATTGCCTATGATCATATTCCTAAAGCGCATTTAAGAATATCTTTTTACATAAGTTCCCAGAGACTTACTGGTATTCCCTTACTTAAAAACCGCAAATAACTTTTCCTGCGCTTTCATCTCTTGTATAAATTCATTATAGTTTGCTGAAGACTGCGGAATTTTAAAACCGTGTTTGATGACTTTTATGTCGTCTCTAGATTGTACATTCTCATATGAGCTACCTCGATTTAGATGCAGTATAAGCTCATCGGAACTACCAGATTCAGGATATAAGTAATACCCCGTATTAGCATCGAATCTGAACATATAGGACAGGATTTGCTGGTAATCTCGGTTTCCAATATTCTCCATAGGTTTATATTTTGCATCAGCGATAATTCGATTATGTTTATCTTTTCCTATAAAGTCAGGATAAATAAGACCTGTAAGACCTGAAGGCGCCTTAAATAACCACTGTGCTCCCCCACCTGTTTTATTGGTTGGATGATAGAAGTAATCACCAATTAGCGTATTGACGTACTCCTCCCAAAGCCATGCTCCATCAAAAAGGATGCCGTATATTTCCCTAAATCCTGTACCTATTTGATATTTCTGATTCTGCAAAATAAGAATACAAAGCTTTTGAAGATCTAAATATTCTTTAAAGTAAGCATGACGAACCTTCTTCTTCATATTCAAATCTAGAATTTTCTGCTTGTCGTAGGGTTCGTATGTAGGCGTAGCCTCTATAATCAGTTTAACTTCATCTTTGACTTTATTAAGCAGTGTTTGGCCGAAGGGTTTTCTTTTAAGGTATTCAATTGTATGACGAACCAGTTCTGTCAAAGCATTGTCAAAAGAGAATTCTCGCTGAGAATATGCTATTCTCCCGATGAATGGGGTATTGATATTGATGTGTCTTGCAACATCAATTGAGCCTTTTACATTTTCATTATTGTAGTAATTTTGCACATATTTCTTAAACACCCCCTTCCGCATTGCCTGTTTTAAGTAATGAGGGAAAAGAAATAGTACTAAATCAAAGATCCTGTGCTCCTGATGCTCATCCGTATCCAAATTCACGATATTAGGAATATCAACGACCTTATCCAGTAAATACTGAAGAAAATAATCGTTGTCTTTGATACAGAATCTTGAGCATAAAATTAGACGTTCACTGCCATAACCTATAAACCCCATAACGTTCCCTGAGCGGTAAGTATCATTAACTTCCTTGAGGATCATCTGTTCATGGGTTAAATCTGAGGTTTCACCTATGATTCTTGGGAAAACAAACACGCCCTCTCGCTCTAACTGCAAAAGAGTCTTGTTTACAATTTTTATTAGGAGATTCTGAATATCAGCAAATAACTCTTTTTTATTTGAAGAATTATCTTTGATCCTGAGTGGAGTCATTAAGATTTCCTTCCGACTTTTCTTCATAACCGTATGCTTTTTCAAATCTCTTCATAATCTCTGTTTCTTCATACATGCCGTGGATGTATTCCTGAAGCAGAGGTTTTAGATAATCAGTCCATAACTGATCAAAGGTTAAATGCTGCAACTTCAGGAAGTAGGAGGCTCCTATCTGATAATTCTCATTTAAATCAGGGGTATTGACGATTTTCTCGTTGAGATCCGTCATTCTTCGTATGGCTTCATTCTTAAGATCTTCGTTTTGAAGTTTTGACAGCATATCCATGCGTTCTTCAGGTTTAATTTCAATAAAACGAAATCTTCGGCGCATAGCAAAATCGAAGCTATCAACTGATCTGTCAATATCATTCATAGTACCGATGATATAAACGTTCTCTGGAATATAGAATTTTTCATCAGGATCGGCATGAAGAGTTGAATACTGCGTTGAAATCTCTCCTGCTTTACCACGATTACCGGGATCTATGGAATAGAATAACTCTCCAAATATCTTTGAAATTTCACCGCGATTGATCTCATCAATGATAAAAATATACTTCTTCTCAATTTCCTGTTTTGTTTCTTTAACTGGAGTAGTCCTCTTTCGTGCCTTTATTGCCTTATAGATAGCAAAGTCATATGAATAGGCCTGCGTAGCGAAGTTTTTTCCAAAAAATGCTGTAATATCCTTAATCATAGTGAAGTCCCGATCTGCCTCCAGCATTTTTCTGATTTCATCAAGATTAAGTGTCAGTTTGTTGATTGACGGATTATTTGGAATTGAAATATATATATGTTCGTCATCAAAGCCTGTGATCTGAAATTCGTTGTTGTTAATGGTTTTTAAAGTATCAACGCCCAGTTCAATGCTGGAGAAAAAGTCATCAATGGCGGCTCTTACAGATTGCTCTTTCTTGACGGTATCAAAAGTTTTATGGGCTTCCTCATAGTTCTTCCGTGCTCTTGCAACAAATTTTTTAAAGATCCCCTCCTTTAACTCAAATCCCATTGAGCCATCATCGTTAATCTTTGGCTTTAGTCCTTCAACAAAATCGGCATAGTCGTAACTTGGATGAAACTGAACAAATTCCATCTGTTTTGACATTTCTGGAGTTAATCGAGATGCTGAAGAATACAGTCCTCCGCTGATAATATCGGCGGCAATTTCTTTGGCTAAAAATGATTTACCTGTACCTGGTGCACCCCTAAGAATTATGTTTCTTGATTCTAGCAGCATGGACGAGAATTTATTGATTAGACTGTTTGTTTGTTGTAAATGCTCAGAACTTACGTTCTCTTTTTCCTCGATATCGTCACTGTCATTAAGGTCATTTTTATTTCTTTCTCTATAGGACAGGATAAACTCATCGCCAGTTTCCCCAAAACGTTTTAGGCATTCTTGAACAAATCTGATTGTTGAAAAAATATTCCCGCAATAGAAAACAAACATTCTTTGTCGATTATCGTAGTAGTACCTCATAAACTGCGCCGTATTGCGATGAGCCTTAAACTCTTCAACACTTGAATAGATCCCTTGTATAAGTTCTCCACTAGGAGTGTTTTGGCATATAGGAAAACCTTCTTTTTCTTCGAGTGAAAGTTTTGTAAGTCTATCCTCAAACACCTGACAGGCAATGCGCGCCATAGTTTTATTGGAAATCTTCATCTCGCCTTTCTCGTACTTTCTTTTTATTATTTTCCCGTTGGCTTTTTTTAAGGAAACATCAAGAATTATGTAATTATCTCCTAACGACAGATCATCCATCGTAAAACGTTCATCTGTTGACTCAACACTTTCAGCCCTGACGGATAGCAAAAACTTTTCCTGAGCCTTTGTTTCTACGGCAAATCCCTGCTTTTCAAGATAGTTCTTGGCTTCTATAGAATTAAATGCACCGGTTTTAATTTCTTGACCTGAGGCCAGATGATAGGCAACGGCGATTACATACATAGGAGGATATCTCTTGTCGTTACATACAAGTGAATATCGGTAACTCTGGTTGTGAAAGGGCACCCCTTTCTCGTCAATGTATTTTAAGGCATCAAGAATATTTTGATTTGTGATTGTTGGAATAGCCATATATCCGTCCTGTTAGTTGAGTCTTAATTTGAGTACTTTCTAAGACTTTCATCCATTCAGGTAGTT
Organism: uncultured Succinivibrio sp.; assembly: GCA_902772715.1. Taxonomy (GTDB): domain Bacteria; phylum Pseudomonadota; class Gammaproteobacteria; order Enterobacterales; family Succinivibrionaceae; genus Succinivibrio. Next base: position 3,289 of record CACYBT010000286.1, on the reverse strand, counting down.
TCTGCATTAACTCAAGTCTAAGAGTAAATAGTGTTAATGCTATCCAAGAATGTCCGTATGCTGCTACGCAAAAATGTCAATCTACTTTCAAAAATTGATACATTTTATTTAACTCAGAGGTTGAAATCAGCTGTTACTAGCGATTCTTTTTTTTCTTTAATTTTCCCTGAATTTTGTCTATATAGTAATTAGCGATGTCTCCAGCAAAAAGATGGTCAACAATATCGCTTGCCGTTTGAACGCCCACCGTAAACCATTCTCTAGGTCTATAGGTATTACCATTGCTATCCTTTAGTTCAACATTTAATTTATGGCTTGCGAGTATTGTGTGTAAAATATCTTCCAAATTTTGCGGGTCAAAGTTATAACATTTGAATGTTTTAAGAACATTTACCGGCGCGCATAGATATGTAGGATCTTTTGCAGCATTAGCAATTCTTGTTGCAACATCTGTAGTGCAGTAACCAATCTTTACAAGATTGCTCTGGTCGGTAAATTTTCTGATTACAGGATGAGTACTCTTTGATGAAAGAATATAAATATATCCTGTCATAATCGCATTTGCTGAACCTTTTTCTGTTTTTTCAAGTTCCTTATGCATATCTTCGAGAAAATTTAAGCCAATTGCATCTGTATAAACAATTCTTTTGCAGGGAGGTTCACTCTTATAAAATGATGATTTTATTGAGGTACTAAAGGGTCTGGATTCAGTTCCATTGGCAAATATCTGCCTTACTCGATAACGCAGTTTGCTCTTAACAGTATCATAACGAGCAGAATCTACATCCGCCTCAGCAATAATACTCATCATCCCGTCAATCACAAAAATATCTCCTAGAAGGACTGAGGCTGAATCACCAACTATATTCTTTCCATTTAGATGACCTTCTGAGAGTAACCTTTCAATTTCATTGAAATAACGCTGATATTTATAAAAATCGAGACATTGTGTTGCTCTTGTTACCCCACCATCAATAGAGGAAGATTGACGTTTTTCCTTATTCCAAGTCTCTGATTCAACGGTTTTATCACCGACATCATTTAACAGACCTAAAGGATCATCATTAAAGATATCATCAACGCTGTTATATGCCTTAGTCTCCATTTTTTGTATATGTTCGGCTATTTCTTTTTCTTTTGAGAAAATATGCATACCTTCAAGGAGGTTTTTATCTTTGTTTTCTTCAAGAAAAGATTCACAATAGGTTTTACCTTCTGGAGCATTCTTAATAAGAGCATAAAAATTTTCTGCAAGAAGTTCCTCATCAAAATCATCACTGTCTACAGAAGGTAGTCTCTTGTTTGCTTTGACAAAATCGGCTATTTCTTCAAATGCAGATTTAATTTTGTCAGAGACAGACATAGAGAGTCTTTTTTCTCCAACGTTAGCCAGTAAGCCAAACGGATCGTCCTTTAGAAGTTCATCAAAAGACTCAGGTTTTTTAAATTCTTTTTTTGAAGTTAGCCTCATTTATTACCTGCCGCTTTCTCTTTTGCATTACGCTTACGTTTTTCTTCTTTAATCATGGCCAAGGCAATAGCCAGACGTCTTTCAAAATCATTTGTGGCATTTAAATCTGGTTCGCGTTTGTGATCTTTAACGAATTTATTTATATAAGGCCAGAGTTCCAACGCTTTTTGCAATGTCATTTTTTCTCGCATTTGCGCGGTTTGTTCCTGAATGCGTTTTAAAAGTTCTGGCTCAATGGCCTTTGAGACAAACTGATAAGCACTGGCAAAGGGATTTATTGATTCGATTAAACTAAAATCAAGCTCATCAACATTTATAAACTTTCCGTTAATATTGACGAATTGGGTGTTATCGTCGTCAACAACCACAAAAGGATCTTTAGTTTTATCAGTTCCCTTAGGAGGTTCTTTTTGCTCACCATCATTAGGATTATCTGAAGTCCTATGACTTGCTGCCTTAAGAATTATGGTGGTCGCAATTGCTTTGGCCATAGCACTAATATCTTCATCGCTTAATTCAGGATGCATTTCCTTTATAACATCAATAATTGCATCCTCAGCCAATTCCTGAGAAATTCCTTCTCCGCCATTAGCAATAGCGCTTTTTACCGCAGATGATTCATTAATAAGTCTGTTAATAATATCATTGCCTTCTTTGTTGATGATATCGATGGCAGCACCACTCACCCCGTCATCATCTATGGTTATAGTGATATTACTGGTATCTACAGGTGGTTTATTTTCACCGTCGCCATGTCCAGTATTGATGTTAACTCCATCTGCACCTGTAGTATTGGATGTACCAGAATCTTCTCCGCGTTTTCTGAAATGAACATTTGGAGCAAGAACCTGCTCCATGAGAAGAGATAGAGTTATGGCCTTTAATAAGGTGTTTACGGCGTCAGTTACATCATCTAAAAGTGCATTTGGCATTGCTAGGAGATTTGTAAACTGGGCATGAGATTTACCAGGATAATCACGAGTCGCTCTTCCGATAATCTGCACAACTTCAGTTAATGATGCTCTGTAGCCCACAGTTAAAGCGTATTCGCATTGAGGCCAGTCAAAACCTTCTTTTGCCATCCCCAAAGCAATAATGATATTTAACTCTTTAAGATTTTCTTCTTTGCGTAATGCAGCAAGTGTTACTCCTTGCATATTATCAGTGTCAGTGACCAAATCCGCTACTTTTAGTCGCTTCCCATTTTGCGCCCTGAATGTATAAATACCTGTATTGCCATCTCTGGATATCATGGTGCCTATCGCATCGAACAATAAGCTTATCTCATTGTATTTATCTCCCGTTGACTCCCTAGAATTTACGCTTGGTATATGTATAATCATTTTCTTATCTGTATCGATAAGTTTTTGCACCGCACTCACCCACTTACCGCCGTAAAAGGCATAGTCTATTCCTAAACTCTTAAGGTACTTGTAGCCGTTTAGCTGTTCATAATATGTGTAGGTTACTCTGTCAAACTGCCTTTCATCTTCAGGGGAAAGTACAGGGACGCTGTCTCCTCTAAAATATGAACCTGTCATGGCAATAACATGGCAAGAAGATCCTGTCATCAGGGCATGGATGACATTGCCCAGTCTGTTTTCTGCGTCCTCGGAGACATGATGAAATTCGTCAACAGCAACAAGGGCATCATCAAACTTAGAGATCTCTTTTACCTTGTCAAAGAAATAGGTAAGTGTAGCATGGGAGCACAGAAGATAGTGAGCATTTGGATCGTCAAAAAATTCCAGTGCTCTTTGGACTTTCTGAGTCTCGCCGCCAGGAGTGCAGAGGTTATATATAGGATTGATTTTCCAG